>NZ_JBBEUD010000031.1:0-50653 GCF_037402475.1 Caulobacter sp. CCG-8 | reverse complement strand
GATTATGCCGACTCATATCTATGTCGAGCCCGCCAGTGAAGCGTGGGCGGTTCTCAGCGACCTCAGTGACAACCCGATGATCTTCGCTACCGGCGCGAGCGCCGAGCAGGCCGCGCGTGCGCTCGCCCATCGCCTGGCTGACGCCGGCGAACCTGTCGTCCTGGAAATCAAGCTGCGTGACGGCGCCACTGCGGGGCGGTTCTTCTTTCCGCCACGTTCCATGGACGACGACATCGCCGCCTGACGAGCGGGTTATGTCGGCGCCAAGGCCATTCTTGGATGAGGCGCCGCACGGGGGCCTGGACTTGGGCCGCGGTGGCGATCGGGCGCGGGGGGCTCAGCTCCGAGCCGCGGCTTGGGACAGTTCGAACCGCTTCGGCGGGGCCCAGTCGTGATCGAAACCGGTCCGAAGTTCAAAGCCACGCGCCTTCAGGCGCTCCAGGGTTTCGTCGTCAACATCGCTGAGCCACAGCAAGTCCTCCCACGCGCGAAAAGGACCCCAGAACATCAATTGGCGCGCGATGTGCGCCTCTATGCCCGTGGCGGTGATGTCTTCGAGGCTGGCGCGGTTCAGATCGCTCATGGCGAGGAAGCGGCCTGCCAAGGCAAAGGTTCCCTCGAAGCCGCCGTTGTGGACCCGTTCCAGCGGCACATTTTCCGGTCCGGAGAAACCTTGGCTTTAGCTCGTGAGTTAAAAGGCCGTGCAAAGCCCTTGAGGCGCTTGCCGATAAGTCCGAGACCCCGTGCCAGGAGCGCCTATGCAGATTGATCCGACCGCCAGCCAGTCCGAGCCGCGTGTGGCCACCGGGGTCCCTGGCCTGGATGAAATCCTGGGCGGGGGGCTGACGCGCGATCGCATCTATCTGATCGAAGGCACGCCGGGCTCGGGCAAGACCACCCTGGCCCTGCAGTTCCTACTCAAAGGCCGCGAGCTGGGCGAAAGCGGGCTCTACATCACCCTGTCGGAAACCGAGACCGAGCTGCGGGCCGCCGCGGCCAGTCACGGCTGGTTGCTCGACGGCATCGACCTCTTCGAGCTGGTCAGCGAAGAGGGCTTGGATCCCGACAGCGAACAATCGGTGCTGCATCCTTCCGACGTCGAGCTGGGCGAGACTACGCGCGGCGTTATGCGTCAGGTCGAGGAGACCAAGCCGCTGCGGGTGGTCTTCGACAGCCTGTCGGAAATGCGGCTGCTGGCGCAGAACCCGCTGCGCCATCGCCGACAGATCCTGGCGCTCAAGCACTTCTTCGCCACCCGTAAGTGCACGGTGCTGCTGTTGGATGACATGACCGCCGAAGATGGCGACCTTCAGCTCCACAGCATCGCCCATGGCGTCATCAGCCTGCAGCGCACCCCTCAGGAGTACGGCTCGCAGCGTCGGCGCCTGGAAGTGGTCAAGATGCGCGGCGTCAAGTATCGCGGCGGCTTCCACGACTTCGAGCTGGACACCGGCGGCGTCACCGTCTTCGAGCGGCTGGTGGCGGCCCATCATCATGCTGACTTCACGCACGAAGTCGTGTCGACCGGCACGCCGGGCCTGGACGCCCTGGTCGGCGGCGGCCTGTCGCGCGGCACCAACACCCTGATCAGCGGGCCCTCGGGCGTCGGCAAGACGACCACGGCGGTGCGCTGCGCTCTGGCCGCCCTGGAGCGCGGAGAGAGGGTCGCGTATTACCTGTTTGACGAGGGCCTGCCGACCTTGCTGGCGCGTTCAAAGTCGCTGGGAATGGATCTGCAGCCCTTCCTCGACAACGGCCAGCTGCTGATCCGCGCCATCGATCCGGCCGAGCTGTCGCCAGGCGAGTTCGCCTTCCACGTCCGCGACGCGGTCGAGCAGGTCGGCGCGACCCTGATCGTCATCGACAGCCTCAACGCCTATCTGCAGGCCATGCCGGGACAGAAGTTCCTGCTGCTGCAGATGCACGAGCTGCTGACCTATCTGAACCAGCAGGGCGTGGTCACGCTGTTGATCCTCGGTCAGCACGGCTTCATCGGCGAAGTTCGCAGCGATATCGATCTGAGCTATCTGTCAGACAGCATCCTGCTGTTCCGCTTCTTCGAGGCGGCCGGCGCGATCCGCACGGCCATCTCGGCGGTCAAGAGCCGCACCACTGAGCATGAGAAGACCATCCGCGAGATCCGCCTGACCCATGATGGCATCGAGGTGGGCGAAGCCCTGACCGACTTCCAGGGCGTGATGTCGGGCCTGCCGTCCTACGAAGGCAAGGTGCCCATGCTCGGCCAAGGCGACGAGCCGCGCGCGCATGGATGAACGTATCCTGATCCTGGCGCCGCGAGGCAGGGACGCGCCGGTGATCGCCGAGACCTTGGCCAATCTGGGCCACCGAACGCTGATTTGTCCCAACCTGTCGGCGCTTACGCAGGCGCTGCGGGAGGACGCAGGGGCGGCCGTCCTGACCGAGGAGGCATTGGCCGCCGACGCCACCGATACCTTGACCGCGTGGCTCGCCGCGCAACCGGCATGGTCGGACTTTCCGTTTATTGTCCTGGTTACCAAGCAGCCGGGCAAGCGCACCCAGGCCGATGCGGCGCGGTTGAGCGCGATCGGCAACATCGTGCTGCTCGAGCGGCCGATCAACGCCGAGACGCTGATCAGCGCGGCGGCCTCGGCGGTGCGTGCGCGTCGACGCCAGTACGTGGCCCGGGATCACTTGGTCGAGCAGGCCAAAGCCGAAGAGAAGCTTCGTTTTGCTCTGGACGCCGGTCAGCTCGGCGCCTGGGACCTCGACCTCGACAGTCGCCAGATCGCGGTGTCGCCCATGACCAAGGCCCACTTTGGGCGTAGCCTCGATGCCGAACTGACCCTGGCGCAGGTTGAGGCCGCGGTTCATCCCGATGACGCGGAACGGCGTCAGGGCGGGCTGGACGCCTCGATCAACCGGGGCGAGGACTACGGCGTTGAATATCGCGTCGTCTGGCCCGACGGCTCCGTTCACTGGCTTCAGGTTCGCGGCCGCCCAGCCCCAGGCTTGCCAAGGCGCCTGTCGGGCGTGACGCTCGACATCACCGAGCGCAAGGCCGCCGAGGCGGCCTTGATGGCGATGAACGAAACCTTGGAAAAGCGGGTCGCCGAGAGCGTCCATGAGCTGCAGCGCTCCAATGCGCGGCTGCTCAACGAGATCGGCGAGCGCGAGCAGGCCCAGGCCGCCCTGGTCCAGGCCCAGAAGATGGACGCTATCGGCCAGTTGACCGGCGGCATCGCCCACGACTTCAACAACCTCCTGACCGCTATCGTCGGCAATATCGATATGATCGAGCGGCGCAGCGACGACGAGCGGATCAAGCGCATGGCCGCCAACGCCCGCGAGGGCGTGGAACGGGCCACCAAGCTGACGGCCCAACTCCTGGCCTTCTCCCGTAGCCAGCAGTTGGATCTGCAGCCCGTCGAGGTCGATGCGCTCATCCTGGGGATGGACGACCTTCTGACCCGCACCCTGGGGCATACGGTCGAGGTTAGAACGAATCTGCGCGCTGGAATGACGCGCGCCAACGCCGACCCCAATCAGTTGGAACTGGCGATCCTCAACTTGGCGATCAACGCCCGCGACGCGATGGGGGAGGGCGGAACGGTGACGGTGTCCACCCGCTTGGCCGACGACTGGCACGAGGGCCTGCAGCCGGGCCATCATGTGGTCATCGCCGTCAAAGACACGGGGCATGGCATTCCGGCCGAGCTTTTGGCCAAGGTCTTCGACCCCTTCTTCACCACAAAGAGCGTGGGCAAGGGCACGGGCCTTGGCCTCAGCCAGGTCTACGGCATCGCCACCCAGTCTGGGGGCACTGTGCGGATCGACAGCACCGTGGGCACGGGCACGACCATCGAGATCTGGCTGCCGGTCAGTGACGCGGCCGAGCGCCTTAAGCCTAGTGAAATCCCCGCCGCGGAGACGCCGCTCAGCCAGGGCGAGCGAGTCTTGGTGGTGGATGATGATCCCGGTGTGCGGCGGTTCATCGTTCAATGCCTCAAATCGCTAGGCTACCACGTCACCGAAGCGTCCGGCGGCCAGGCCGGTCTGGATCGCATCGCCGAGGACCGCCCCGACCTGATGGTGGTGGATTTCGCGATGCCGGGCGTCAACGGCGCCCAGGTTGCGGTCCAGGCGCGTCAGGTCCTTCCCGCGCTCGCCGTCCTCCTGGTCACCGGCTACGCGGATGCGCAGGCGATCAAGGACTTGGTTCGTTCTGAGGCGGTGCTTCGCAAGCCGTTCAAGGTCAGCGACCTGGCGCTCGCCGTTCGACGCACGCTCGAGGAAAGCGAGCGCCATTCCGCATAGGTCATTTGCTCGATCGCCAGGCTCGTCTAGCGCCTTTGGAATGTCAGGTCTCAGCAGTGAGTCGGGAGTCCGCTGTTGGCGCCATGTTACCTTCACAAGCGGCGGCTGCGTTGCGTTGCCCACTTTGTTTGACGGAAACCTGCTCGCCGTGCATCGCTTCAGAAAAGACCCAAAGCCAGGCGAGGAAACCGGTTGCAGGATGGACGTGGGCGCATTGTTGCGTGGCTGGGGCGGGAGATTCTGCCCCATGAAGCCGACGTGCGCGCATGGCTTCGGCGATCCCTGGCCGCGGCGGGCGACGCCGACGACGTGATCCAGGAAGCCTATTGTCGGCTGGCCAACCTCGCCTCGATCGACCACATCGAGAATCCGCGGGCCTATTTCTTCCAGGCCGCGCGGAGCGTCGCCCTGGAGCAGATCCGGCGGGCGCGGGTGGTCCGCATCGAGACGGTGACGCAAATCGACGCGCTGAACGTCGAACTGGATGAGCCTTCGCCCGAGCGGATCGCCGGTGGGCGGCGGGAACTGGCCCGGGTGCAGCGCCTGATCGCGGCCTTGCCCGAACGGTGCCGACGCATCTTCGAGATGCGCAAGATCGAAGGCTTGCCGCAGCGCGAGATCGCCCGCCGCATGGGCGTGACCGAGCACGTGGTCGAGAATGAATCCGTGAGGGGGCTGCGCGCCATCCTCGCCGCCCTCGCCGAGGGCGAAACCAACCAAGACGCTGTCCCAAGGAGGTCGAGCTCTCATGATCGAACGCGAAAGCGCCGCTGACATCGAGGCGCAAGCCGTCCGATGGGTGGTTCGCGCCGATCAGGGCGAGCTGACCCTGGCGGAGCGAACCGAACTGGACGCCTGGCTGACGGGCGATCCTCGCCGCCAGGGCGCCCATGTGCGGGCCGAGGCCGCCTGGTTGATGCTGGACCGGGCGAAGGCGCTGGGCGGCGCCCCGGCGGAACGCTCGTTGTCCGAACGCGGACGGATGGGGCGCCGTCGCCTGCTGGCCGGACTGGGCGTGGCGGCGGCGGCCTGCGCGGCGATCGTCATCGCGCCTCGACTGCTGTCGGCGCGCTACGGCACCGCGCTGGGCGAAATCCGCCGGGTGCCGCTGTCGGACGGCTCGATGGCCGCGATCAACACCGACACCGTCCTGGACGTGACCATGCGGCCTCGGCTGCGGCAGGTGAAGCTGGACAAGGGCGAGGCCTGGTTCCAGGTCGCCAAGGACCCGCAGCGTCCCTTCGTGGTCGAGAGCGGGCCGGTGCGGGTGCGGGCCGTGGGCACGGCCTTTTCGGTGCGCCGCCGCGAAGGCGGATGCGATGTCCTCGTGACCGAAGGCGTGGTCGAGGCCTGGTCGCAGGACGTCGGCGGCGCGCCCCGCCGCGTCGGGGCCGGCGAGCGGATCTTCGTCAGCGACGAGGTCGGGCCCGCCAACCCCGCCGTCGCGCCGATCGACATCACCCGCAACCTGGCCTGGCGGGAAGGGCAGATCGTGCTGGACGGCGAAGCCTTCGCCACCGCCGCCGCCGAATTCAACCGCTACAACGCGCGCAAGATCGTCATCGCCGATGACTCGATGGCCGACGAAAAGCTGGTCGGCTGGTTCCGCACCAACGAGCCGGAAAGCTTCGCCCGGGCGGCCGCCAGCAGCTTCGGCGGCAAGGTGACGGTGCGCGGCGACGTGATCCTGGTCGAGGCCGGCGAATAATTTTTTTGCCGGTGTCTGACGGAAACCGGTTTCCGCCGCATCGCTCAAGACAGGTGCTCCAAGAGGCGCCGTCGGAAAAACAGATCATAGGGAGGGCGCCGCATGGGTCATTCGCGGTACGAGTACACCAGAACATCCTTGATGCTGGCCGCGGGCGCGACTGCCCTGCTGGTCGCCAGCCAGGCGCAGGCGCAAGCGCAAGCGCGCAAGTTCGACGTGCCGGCCCAATCGGCGGCCACCGGCATTCCCCAGTTCGGCAAGCAGGCGGACCTGCAGATTCTGGCGCCGCAGGCCGTGGTCCAGGGCAAGCGCGTGAACGCCGTGCGGGGCGCCTATTCAGTGCCGGACGGCCTGACCCGTCTGCTGCAAGGCGGCGATCTCGTCGTGGTCTCCAATGACGGCCGCACCGCGGTGCTGGGGCAGAAAGCCAGCGTCCAACTGGCCTCGACGGCTCCCGTCGCGCTGCCGCAGGACGCCGCTCCCGCGTCGGCCCCGGTCGCCGACGACCAGAGCTCCGAGGTCGAGGAAGTGGTGGTCACCGGCTTCCGCGCCAGCCTGGGCAGCGCCCTCAGCGTCAAGCGCCACGCCAACGGCGTCGTCGACGTCATCAAGGCCGAGGACATCGCCGATTTCCCCGACGCCAACCTGGCCGAGTCCATCCAGCGCGTGCCGGGCGTCTCGATCGCCCGCGACGCCGGCGAAGGGCGTCAGATCACCGTCCGCGGCCTGGGCCCCCAGTTCACCCGTGTGCGCATCAACGGCGTCGAGGGGCAGAGCACGACCAGCGGCACCGACAGCTCGGGCGGCGCGAACCGTAACCGCTCGTTCGACTTCAACGTCTTTGCCTCGGAGCTGTTCAACAGCATCACCGTGCGCAAGACCGCCTCGGCCCAGACCGAGGAAGGCTCGCTGGGCGCGACGGTCGACCTGCAGACCGGTCGCCCGTTCGACTACAAGGGCAGGACTTTCGTGGTCTCGGCCCAGGAGGGCTACAACGACCTGTCCAAGTCCTGGGACCCGCGTCTGGCGGTCCTGGCGTCCGACACCTGGTTCGACGGCAAGCTGGGCGCGCTGGTCTCGGTGGCCTACACCGAGCGCAACCTGCTTGAGGAAGGCCACGGATCGGGCGGCTGGCTGAACGGCACGGAAGTGGGCGGCTACAGCCCCGCCTCGACCTTCACCCAGGCCAGCCAGGCCAACGTCTTCTCGCCGCGCTTCCCGCGCTACGGACGCCTGACCCATGACCAGAAGCGCCTGGGCGTGACCACCTCGGTGCAGTTCCGCCCCGACGAGAACACCCTGATCAGCGCCGACTTCCTTTATTCGGACTTCAAGGCGACGCGCGAGGAGAACTGGCTGGAGGCGCTGTCCTTCGCCCGTAACGCTTCACAGGGCGGCCGGCCCGAGATCATCGTCCGCGACGGCGCCGTCAACGCCAAGGGCGACATGGTCTACGGCCTGTTCGACGACGTCGACATCGAGAGCGAAAGCCGTTTCGACAAGCTGGACACTAAGTACACCCAGGCCACTTTCAACGTCGAACATCAGTTCGGCGAACGGCTGAAAGTCACCGGCCTGGTCGGGTTCTCCAAGTCCGACATGGACAATCCCGTCCAGACCACGGTGATCATGAACCGCGAGAACTCCGATGGGTTCTCGTACGACTACCGTCCCGATTCCAACCTGCCGCTGATCAACTACGGCTTCGACGTCAACGATCCGCTGGCCTACAACTTCGGCGCGGCGCGCTCGGAAATCCGCCTGCGCCCGCAAGGCGTGGTCAACAAGATCGGCACCGCCCAGCTCGACGGCGACTATCGCCTGAACGACAGCCTGCACCTGAAGGTCGGCGTCAACTTCAAGGACTACAACTTCGATTCCTGGGCCATGGCCCGGGTCAACGAGTCGGTGGTCCCGACCCTGCCGGCCGGCGTCACCCTGGCCAGCCTGACCAAGACGGTCTCGGGCTTCGGCAAGAACCTGGGCGCGCCGTCTGGCGTGCCGACCTCGTGGTCCGCCCCGGACCTGAACGCGTTCGCCAAGCTGTTCAACATCTATAACGGCCAGGGCCTGTTCGAGCTGAGCGGCGCCAGCAACGCCAACGCTCGCGGCAACATCCGCAGCGTCGAGGAGAAGGACTCCGCGGCCTACGCGCAGCTGGACTTCAACAGCGACCGCTTCGCCTGGCCGATCCGCGGCGACGTCGGCGTGCGCTACGTCAAGACCGAGCAGAGCTCGACCGGTTACCAGCTGGTGGCTGGCGCGGCCCAGCAGGCCACCGTCGATCGCGAGTACGACGACTGGCTGCCGGCCCTGAACGTCACGGCCGAGGTCACGCCCGACTTCCTGCTGCGCTTCGGCGCGGCCAAGGTGATGACCCGTCCGAACCTGGGCAGCCTGACGCCGGGCGGCAGCCTCAGCACGGTGGGTGTGTTCAGCGTAAGCTCGGGCAATCCGAACCTCGAGCCGATCCGGGCTACGACCTACGACCTGTCGGCCGAATGGTATTTCGCCAAGGACGCCCTGCTGTCGGTCGGCCTGTTCTACAAGGACATCGACACCTACATCCAGACGTCGCGGATATCGCAGCCGTTCAGCGCTTCGGGGCTGCCGGCCAGCCTGCTCGACGGCCTGGGCGTCTCGGTCAACGACACCTTCCTGTTCAGCCAGCCGGTCAACACCAAGGGCGGCCCGCTGAAGGGGATCGAGATCAGCTACCAGCAGCCCTTCACCTTCCTGCCGGGCTTCCTGACCCACACCGGGGCGATCTTCAATGTCACCGTGGTCGATTCCAAGATCGACTACATCTCGTCGCGCTCGCCGACGGGCTTCGTGCAGGACGACCTGGTCGGCCTGTCGAAGAACGCCTTCAACGCGACGATCTACTACGAGGATGATCGGTTCAGCGCGCGGGTGTCTGGCGCCTATCGCGACAAGTATCTGACGGCGGTGCCCAGCGGGACCAGCACCAACGACGTCGACGGGGTGCGCGACACGTTCACCGTCGACGCCTCGGTCAGCTACGCGATCAACAAGCGCCTGAAGCTGACGTTCGAGGGGCTGAACCTGACCGACGCGTTCAACGACCAGTACACCGACAGCCAGCGGGACAGTGTCTACGTCTACTCGCACACCGGTCGGCAGTACAATTTCGGTCTGCGATACGCGTTCTAGGCTTCCTCCTCCCGAGGAATGGGCGTCGGCCGCTTGTCCCGGTCGGCGCCCGCCTTTTTACCTTTGAGGCTCTAATGCGAACTGTTCCTGTGACGCGACGCGGGCTTCTGGCGGGGGCGGCCCTGGCCGTCACGCCGAGCCTGGCCCTGGCTGGGCCGCGCTATGACGCGGTGCTCAAGCGCGCCGACGATCCCCGCCGGTTTTCAACTCCGACCTTCGCCAAGCTCTCGGAGGCGGTCGCCGCGGCGCCGGCCGACGGGACGCGGCCCTTCCAGATCCTGGTCACGCGCGGGCTTTGGGACGAGCAGGTCGTGATCGACAAGCCGTTCGTCCATCTGATCGGCGAGGACCGCAAGGGCTCCGTCATCAGCCACCTGGCCGCGTCCGGCCTGACCGCGCCCGACGGCAAGCGCTGGGGCACCTTCCGGACGCCGACCCTGTTCGTGCGCGCGCCGGACTTCGTGGCGCGTAGTCTGACCATCCAGAACACCTTCGACGGCCTGGCCGAGATGAGCAAGCCGGGCGGTCTGCATTCGCACGACGGCGCGGGGCCGCAGGCCGTGGCGCTGATGCTGGACAAGGGCAGCGACCGGGCACGCCTGACCGAGGTCGACATCCTCGGCTATCAGGACACCTTGTTCCCCGACGCTGGCCGCAGCCTGTTCGAGCGCTGCCTGATCGCCGGCAGCTACGACTTCATCTTCGGCGCGGGCCGGGCCTGGTTCGAGCAATGCGAGATCCGCTCGCGCCCTCGGCCGGTCGATCCTGTCGACGGCTACATCGTCGCGCCCAGTACGCCGATCGAGCAACCCTTCGGCTTCGTCTTCCATCGCTGCCGGTTGACGGCGGACCCGGGCGTGAAGCGCCACAGTGTCTATCTGGGCCGGCCCTGGCGTCCCTCCGGCGTCTTCCCGGACGGCCGCTACGGCGACCCCCGCTTCGTGGGCGCGACGGCGTACCTCGACTGCTGGATGGACGACCACATCGCGCCGGAAGGCTGGACCGAGATGTGGTACACGGGCCGGGACGGCAATCCGCGTACGATGCTGCAGCCCGAGAGCGTTCGGTTCTCGCAGTTCGCCGCCCATGGCCCCGGCGCCGCCGCGCTCGGTCGGGGGCGCTGGCTGTCCCGCGGCGAGGCTCGCGCCTATCGGGTCGATACGGTGCTTTCGGGCTGGAGGTGAACGGCAGGATTGCGGCCGGATATTAGGGTCCGCTATTGGCGCTGCGCGGTCGGCAATGCAGACCTCCGGATCGGCGGAGATGGGTGGCTAGCGGAAGTTCACATTTGCCTGCCATGCGGCCCCATGAACGTCGGGCGTCAGCAACTCGCTCATGACGCTAAGCAGTTTCAATGGAGAGTAGGGCTTGCATAGGAAGCGCACTCCGGGCGGAAGATCGCTCGAGCGCGGCGTGTATCCGCCGCTGGTGACCACGATCTTAACCTCAGGCCTGCGATTGGCGACCTGACGCGCCAAGCCTAGGCCGTTGAGCGTCCCGGGCATGTCGACGTCGGTGAGGATGGCGCCGATATCCGGCTTGGCCATTAGAAGCTCCAAGGCTTCCTGTGCATTTGCGGCCTCCAGGCTGGAGAAGCCGCCAACCTCAAGAAAGTCGCAAGCAAGCAGGCGTGCGAGCGCCTCGTCTTCTACAACGAGGACGGAGACCGTCGCCCTGGCCGGGCCGACTGCATCGGTTGTCATGATAGCGCCCCGCCGACAATGACTTGGAATTCCAAACGCAAAGAGTCGGATACCCGACAAACTCCCGTATTGGCTTTTGGTTGCGGCGGATTTCAAATGGTCGGGCGAGACGTCGCTGGGCCAACGCGCAACTAACCAGCGATGCGGACGCCCGCAATGGGTCGATCTCGCCCATGCGTCTGGGGCGCTGAATGTCCGGTTGCTGGAGGTGCATCAACGTCAGCAACTGGCGCCAAGCGAGCAGAGGGCGGCCAGCGCTGGCCGCCCCCAATTCCCAGCTGCACCTAAGCCTGCTTCATCTCAGCCGCCAATTCGAGGGCGAAATCGCGATAGCTGTACAGCGGGCGGCCCAGGATCGCGGTCAGGCGCTCGATGTCGCCGTTCTCCGGGATCATGCCGTCGCTGACGAAGCGTTCGGCCATCAGGCGCATCTCGTAGGCCATCCACTTGGGCATGAAGGCCGCCGCGTTCTGCTCGAAGCCGCTGGGATCGTCACCGCCGTAGACGACCGGCCGGCCCAGTACGTCCGACCAGATCGCCGCCACGGCCGCCCCCGTCAGCGTGTCGGGCCCGACGAGGTTCAGGGTTTCGACCGGCAGCCTGCTCGGCGACTGGTCGTGGCGGATCAGCTCGATCGCGGCGACCTCGGCGATGTCTCGCGCGTCGGCCATGGCGACGCCCTTGGCCCCGATCGGCATCGGATAGACGCCGTGGTTCAGGACCACGTCCTTGATCGTCAGGTCGTTGTCGATGAAGTAGGCCGGCCGCAGGATCGTGGCGGAAAAGCCCATCTGCTGGATCATCCGCTCGGCGCCGAACTTCACGGCGAAGTGCGGCACGTCCACGAACCGGTCGGCGTGCAGCACCGACAGGTAGACGACCCGCTCGACGCCGCACTCGCGAGCGATGTTCAGGGTGATCAGCGCCTGGGTGAATTCGTCGCCCGCCACGGCGTTGAGCAGGAACAGGGTGCGTACGCCCTTGAAGGCGGACCGCAGGGCGTCGATGTCGAGCAGATCGCCCTTGGCGATCTCTACGCGGGTGTCGAAGTCGGCCTTAGCGGGATCGCGGACCAGGACGCGGACCTTGGCGTCGCGCTGGATCAGTTGCTGAACGACTTGTCGGCCGACACGGCCGGTGGCGCCCGTAACGAGGATGGTCATGGGAAATCTCCGGGTTGGGGTGGGTGGACACCCGGAAAATGATCGATCCACCCGGAAGCCAATAGTCGCTAGATTTGGACAAACCGTCTCACTGGTGGAACACATGGACCTGCTCGCCCTCGCTGATTTCAACTTGGTCGCTAGGCATGGCGGCTTCGGCCGCGCTGCCCGCGAAACAGGCCGCCCCAAGGCCACGCTGTCACGGCGGGTCTCCGAGCTGGAAGCCAGGCTGGACCTGCGCCTGTTGGAGCGCGGCGGGCGGACGTTGAAGCTCACCGAGGAAGGCCGAGCGCTCTTCGCTCGTACGGGCGCTCTGCTGGCCGAGTTGGACGAAGCCGCCGCCGCGATCGCTTTCGGCGGCGGGACGCCGCGCGGCCGCCTGCGGATCAGCGCGCCGCTGCTGTTCTCTCAAACAGCCATGGGCCGCCTGGCCGCCGCGTTCGCCCTGGCGTTCCCCGAGGTGCGACTGGAAGTGACGACCGACGACCGCGCGGTGGATATGGTCGAGGAGGGCTATGACTTGGTGATCCGGGTGAACCCGAACCCGGACGCGGGCCTGATCGGCCGCTTCTTCCTGCGCGATCGCCTGGTCGTTGTGGCTAGCCCGGACATGGCGCGACCGGTGGACGGTTCATCCGTACGGGCCGTCGTCCGTGGCGCGGGAGCTGACGCCGAGACCTGGGATGTAACGACCTCGGACGGTCCTTCCAGGATCGCGGTCGAGCCCGTCTTGCGCCTGTCGTCGCTGATCATGGTCCGCGACGCGGTGCGGGCCGGCGTCGGGATCGCCCGCCTGCCGATTTCGCTGGTCAGTCACGACCTGGACGCCGGCCGACTGGTCACCTGGGGTGGCGTCGTTGGATCGGAGATCGCGCTGTGGGCGCTCTATCCGTCCCGTCGACTGCTCAGTGCGCGTGTCTCCGCCTTTCTGGATCATCTCAAGGCCGCGTTTCCAACCGGCGCGCCTGAAGAGCTCGCGAGGTACGTCGAGATAGGCTGAAGCTTGCGGGAAGAGGATCAACCAATCACTCTGGCGCCGAGTAGCAGGTCGGCTTTTAGAGCGGAGCGCAATGTCCGCTCGTGGCACCTTGCCGGCCGGCAGATGGTTCAGCGAGGTCCTCATCTTGGGTCCGTGCGAGGCGACCATCAGGCTTGCTCCAGGGCCGCAGCGGCCGTGGCGGTGAGCAGGAAAAGGCGGCTCGGCTGTGAGGGGAATGGGCGACAGCCGCAAGCTTAGCCGTCGCTAGAAAATGGACGATGTCGCGGGCGAAGCGCTCGGTCACCACTGATATCGCTCGGGTGCGCGGCATCCAAGGCTACCAGCCGCCCAAGTGGCTGACGCTGATTACCGTCGACATCGGCGCTGAGGTGACAGCTAGCATCGCCGCCACCGACGGCTCACCCGACTTGGTGCTGCGCGCGCCCGCGCCGATGTTCCATGACGTGCCCTCCCAATCCCGCCTGGGCTCCAACGCCTCGGACCGAGAAAGGATTCCGTGGACGACGACGGTGGACGCTCGCCCTGGCCATCGACGGCGCGTATCATCGTCCGGTGCAAGACCATCTCGACCTACAAGGCGCGTCCGGCGCGACCTACCGCTTCCGGCTCATCCCTGAGCCGGGCCAACTGCCGGCAACCTCGGGGAATTTCGCCTACGTACGCTGGCGCGGCGCGACGCCCCAGGTGTTTTGCCTCGGCGCGGTCAACAACCTCGGTTCAGCCGGCCGCGATTGGGACGAAGCGGTTCGCGCCCACGGGGCGTCGGGCCTCTATGTCCGGCTGAACGTGGCGCGCGCGGTCCGTGACGAGGAGCATGCCGACCTTTTCGAGAAGCACCGGCCGCCCATGGTCTCGCGCGCTGAGGCCTAGGTCAGCGTCGCGGGCCGGAACGCGGTTGAGAAGGCACGGTGCGGAACGTCACCGAATAACGCAGCGCCTCGACCTCGGGGATGCTGTGCTGCCAGTCGCTGCGCGAAGGTCCGCTCATCAGGTAGGCCGAGCGGGGCGCGGCGATGATCGAGGCGCGGTCCCACTTGTCGCCGGCCTTGCGGCGCAGGCGGAAGGTGCAGGGAGACAGTAGCGAGACGCCGGCGATGGCCACGGCGGGCGGGCGGTCGCGATGCCAGCCGATGCCGGCGCCGGGCGCGTATTCGGTGACCAGGGCGTGGCGGAAGCTTCCAGCGGACAGGCCCGTGAACGCCGCGACCTTGTCCAGCAGAGGCGTGAGGAAATCCGGAACGCCTTCGCCGGTCTCGACCATGGCGCCGTCGGCGCCGCGTCGCCAGCCAAACGCGGCCACGCGGCGATTGCCCAGATAACCCAGGTGTTCGTAGGGCTCGAAGTCGAGGTGTTCGAACTGGCGAACCAGGGCGCTCTCCTCGTCGGCCGTGATCAGGTGTGGCTGATAGCGGAACCCGTCTGGAAGGGGGCGACGCGGGGCCAGCGGCAGGTCGAATAGTGCGGGCTGCAGGTCCATGGGCGTTCCGTCAGCGGGTGGGTTGTGCGGCCGGCGTCCAGCCGTAGCCGTAGTCGGTGGGGTTCAAGCCTGTATCGAGCAGCAGGGAGATGGTGGCCCAACGGCGGCGTTCGGCGTCACCGGGGTCTATTACTCCCGACATCGTCATGATCGGCATGCGGCCGGGACATCGTGGGCAGGCAGACGGGCCTGGATCTCGGTCATGGTGCAATTAAGATAACGCCGCGCCCGGCCCAGCATCGTGTCCCGACGCCAGGTCTTGCCCGTCCCGCAGTACTGGCAGCGAAAGCCGATCTCCCAGCCGCGTTCGAGCGCGTCGATCAGCCGGGCGCCGGCGAAGGCCGGATCGAGCTGCGCGGCCTTGCGGCGATCGGCGTCGCTGGGCTCAGGCATGGGGCGGCGGATCCACGCGCCGGATGGCGCGCCAATACGACCAGGGCTTGGCCCTGATCCGCTCCATCTCGAACCAGCCTTCCTCGCCTTCGAACGCCGGCACGTGCTCGGGCGAGACGAAGCCGATCTCCCGGGCGCGGCTGAGGCCCATCGATGGATAAGCGCCGAACTTCTTTCGGCTGCGTCCGCCGTCGCGCCACTGCTGCGCCATCCAATCGGCTGTCACACGTGTGGGCATGGGCCGGATCACTAGGATGAGCCGACCTGTGCCGTGTCCTTCGCCATCGGCGAGGGCGATTGGCTTCTGGCTGACTTCGACTTCTTTGATGGCGCGACGGATCGCGCCGTCCGTGAGGCTGGGCATAAGACTCTCCCGAGGGCTGGCGAGTGGGATGTCAAAGCCGCTTACTGGGTCCGGTAATTGATGCTGTAAGCGGCTGAAACAGCCCCAATTAACAGCCCCAGCATGCCGAACTGCCGGTTGCCTGAAAAGCCAAAAAAGTGCATAAAATCAATGTGGTAATGCGTGAGTTTACGTGGGTGAAAATGGGGTAGTCGGATGGTTGTGCAGCAGGATGATGTTGCTGCTCGACAGCTCCAGCGCCCGGCGCATCACTTCGCGCGGATAGACCGGCGCGTGGTCGACCGTGCCGCGGTTCATCACCTCGTCGGCGATCAGCTGGTTCTTGTTGTCGAGGAACAGCACGCGGAACTGTTCGCGCGGCTCGTTGGCCAGGGCGACGCGGACATAGCCCAAGAGGGCCGTCCAGGACGAGATCACCGGCCGCTTGGCGATCTTGTCGCGGCCGGCCCGCAGGGCGGCCTCGTGCAGCAGCTTGATGTCGATCGCCGCCGACTCGCCGACGCCGGGCACGGTCTTCAGCTCCTCGATCGAGGCCGAGATCGTCGCCCCGAACGAACCGAACCGCGCCAGCAGGGCCTTGGCCCTGGGCTTCACGTCGCCGCGCGCGAAGGTGCGGAAGAGATAGAGCTCCAGCAGTTCGTAGTCGGGCAGGGCCGACAGGCCGCCGGCCTTGGCGCGCTCGCGAAGGCGTTCGCGGTGGCCCAGCTGATGGGCGGCCGGGGCGGCGCGCTCGGCCACGCCCGTCGCCGGCGACGCGGGTTCGCTTGCCCTGAGTGACTTGCCGCTGACCATCGCGCCCCCGCCTGCGAACAGGCAGTAGGCCGCAACATCTCAGGATTGTCCATGGTCGAGGTTCGCGTCTTCGGTGTGCTCTAGGCGCGAGCCCGGCGGGATCAACCGCCCAGGATGGCCGGCTGGAACAGACCGGCGGGCGAGGCGGTGAACACCTCGTAGCCGTCTTCCGTCACGCCGATCGAGTGCTCGCACTGGGCCGACAGCGACTTGTCGCGGGTCACGGCCGTCCAGCCGTCGCCCAGCACCTTCACGGCCGGCTTGCCCAGGTTCACCATCGGCTCGACGGTGAAGAACATGCCCGGCTTCAGCACCGCGCCCTGGCCGGGACGGCCGAAGTGCAGGATGTTCGGGGCGTCGTGGAACACCTTGCCCAGGCCGTGGCCGCAGAAGTCGCGCACGACGCTGCAGCGCTGGGCTTCCACATACGACTGGATGGCGTAGCCGATGTCGCCGAGCGTGGCGCCGGGCTTCACCGCGTCCAGGCCGCGCTTCATGCCTTCGTAGGTGATCTCGACCAGGCGGCGGGCGCGCGGGCCCACTTCGCCGACGCCGTACATCCGCGAGGTGTCGCCGTGCCAGCCGTCGACGATCACGGTGACGTCGATGTTGACGATGTCGCCTTCGCGCAGCGCCCACTCGCCGGGGATGCCGTGGCAGACCACGTGGTTGCGCGAGATGCAGACCGTCTTGGGATAGCCGCGATAGAACAGGCAGGCGGGCAGGGCGCCGTGGTCGAGGATGAACTCGCGGGCCAGGGTGTCCAGGTAGTCGGACGACACGCCCGGCTTCACGTGCGGGACCAGCATGTCCAGGCACTCGGCCGCCAGCTTGCCGGCCTTGCGCATGCCTTCGAAGTCGGCGGGCTGGTGGATCTTGATCGCGCCGGTGCGGGTTTCGGCGGCGATCTCGACGGTGTCTTCGAGGGTCATGGCGGTGGTCTCAAAACTGGCGGCGCCGCCCACGCGATGGGGCGCCGAAATCACGGATCGGTTCGGGCTTATGTCGCAACGATAGCACAGAACTTCAACGTTCGCTTCCGGGAGAAGAGCGATCTCGCGTTTCATGCTATCTTGGGTTTCATTATTCCCTGGAGATCGTGATGGGCGAGTTCGAAACTTCGGGCGGCGCGGCCGGTCGGCGGCGCGGGCCGTCCAGGCCGCTCGTGGCCGGCGGCGTGCTGCTGGCGCTGCTGGTGTTGGTCCTGCTCGGCTGGGCGGCGGCCTCGCCCTATCGCTACGGCGACGCCGTGCGGGACGCCGCCCAGGCCGGCGATCGCCAGCGGCTGGAGGCCCTGGTCGACTTCCCGGCGGTGCGGGACCAGATGGCCACCGATTTCAAGGCCACGCTACTGAAGCCCACGCCGGCCGAGTCGGAAGACTACGAGGGCGGCGGGTTCGAGGCGGTGGCCGGATCGTTTCTCGATCTGTTCATCACCGCCCTGATCGACCAGGTCGTGACCCCGGCGGGGCTGGAGAAGGCGGCGACCGGCAAGCCGGTCCTGGTCGAGGCGATCGGCGCGTCCACCGATCCGGTCGCCTCGGCCTTTCCCAAGGACGGCCAGGGGCGGCGGTTCCGCGTGGAGACGCGCTATCTGGCGGTCGACCGCTTCCGCTACACCCTGGTCAACGACGCCCGCAAAAGCCGCATCGACATCGACCTGCGCCGCCAGGGCCTGTTCGGCTGGCGCGCGGTGCGGGTGACGCCCCGCATGGACCTCCTGGACCTGGTGGGGCAGCACGACGACGAGACCGCCCTGGCGGCGGACGCGGCCCCGCCGCCGGCCGACGCCGCGCCGGCCGCCGAGCAGATGACCCGCCTCTCCGGCGAGGTGGACGCGGCCCACGCCGAGGCCTTCCTCTCCAAGGTGGCCGATCATCTCGACGGGATCGTCGGCGTGCAGGTGTGGATCGAGCCGAGCGAGGGACCCGAGGCGACCTACCAGGTCGGCCAGGACGACGACCGCCTGGTGATCTCGAACGAGACCTACGAGCTCCTGGCGCCCAAGGGCGCCTGGCGATGGGAGCACGGTCGCTATGTGGTCGACGGCTTCTTCCTGGTGAAGAACGGAGGCGTCCACCAGGGCGTGTCGTCCCTGGGGCTGGAGGCGGTGTCCGAAAGCGCCGTGCGGCTCAAGCCCAACCTGACCGTGGTTGACGCCGGCTTCTAGGCGCCCGGCTGATCCAGCCAGGGGATGCGGCGGGCGACGCGGATGGCGTCGGTCCCCATCTCGCACGCATAGACCAGCACCTCGACCCCCGCCTCGGCCGCCCGGGTCAGCCCGGCGGCGAAGGCCGGGTCCAGCTCGGCGCAGGCCCTGAAGCCCTCGCAGTCCTCGCGCTGGACCACGAACAGGGCCACGGCGCGGTGGCCTTCCTTCACCTGGGCGGCCAAGTCCTCGAGGTGGCGGGTCGAGCGGGCGGCCTTGCAGTCGGGGAACTCGGCCAGGCCCGGCGTGCGCGACAGGTGGACGTTCTTGACCTCCAGCCAGCACGGCGGGCGGTCGGGATCGGTCAGCAGGAAGTCGACGCGGCTGGCGGCGGCGTACTTCACCTCCGGGCGGATCGAGGCGTAGCCGGTCAGTTCCGGGATCACCCCGCCGACCAGGGCCTCGGCGACCAGCTTGTTGGGCAGGTGGGTGTTGACGCCCACCAAGCCCTTGCCGTCGGGACCGGCGGCCTCGACCAGCTGCAGCGTCGCGGCCAGCTTGCGTTTGGGGTCGTCCGACCACGACACCCACGCCCCCTGGCCCGGCAGGTTCACGCCCAGCATGGCGCCGGAGTTGGGGCAATGGGCGGTGATCTCGCGCCCGTCGTCCAACACCAGGTCGGCGAAGAAGCGCTTGTAGCGCTGGACAAGAACGCCGCGCGTCATCGGTTGCGGGAGGAGCATCAGTCGTCGGTCTCGCGAGGTTCCAGGCCGGTGGTGTAGACGAAATCGTCCGGATCGCTCTCGTAGGGCGCCGGGTCTTCAACCTCGAGAGCGCACTGAAGTGCTCGAAGGGCTGATAGCGGGAAGCCGCGATCTCCCATCCAGAGGGTGCTGTATTCGTCGGCGCCGTGTCGATCCCACACGGCCTGGGCCGCGTCGGCAACCGCCCGCGCCATCGTCTCGACCCTCGCCGTCGCCTCCAGCAGGGCGCGACCGGGCCTCTGGGGAAGGCCGTCGAGTTCCTCGAGCTCGAGCACGGTGACCGAGCAGGACCCGCCCAGCCCGCTGCTTCGGTTGGCGCGCTGGAAGATCAGCCACTGCTGGTCAGGTTCCAGGTCCAGCCGAACTTCGGCGCGATCGGCGCCCGTGGCCATGGCCAGGGCGGCGCGCACCAGATCGCCGAGCGCATCGGTGCAGTAGCTGAAGGCGCCGACCTTGGTGCTCCTGTCCCCGACCGTCAGGGTGAACTTGGACCAGCCGCTCCGACCCAGATCGTAATCGATGGAGATTGAGGCGCTGGTCATCGAGTCCGGTCTCCGCGAGCCGAGAGGCCGATTACAGGATGGCGTTGCCGTACGCCACTCGTCAGCTTAAGTGCGAAGGGTGATCGAACAGGAGCAAGGCCATGGCGGTAGGCGGCGAGCGCGTGACGGCGGCGGTTCTGATCATCGGCGACGAGATCCTGTCGGGCCGCACCCAGGACGTGAACCTCAACGCCATCGCCAAGTACCTGGCCACCTACGGCGTCGACCTGTGCGAGGCCCGCGTGGTGCCAGACGTCGAGCAGGAGATCGTCGACGCGGTCAACGCCCTGCGGACCAAGTACGACTACGTGGTCACCACCGGCGGCATCGGCCCCACCCACGACGACATCACCGCCGATTCGGTGGCCAAGGCCTTCGGGGTCACCGCGCCCGAGCATCCCGAGATCATGGCCATGCTGCGCGAGCGCTGGGGCGAGCCCAACGCCGCCCGCCGCCGCATGGCCCACGTGCCGGAAGGCGGCGTGCTGGTGAAGAACCCCGTCCAGGGGCCGCCCGGCTTCCAGAAGGAGAACGTCTTCGTCCTGGCCGGCGTGCCGGCGATCATGCGCGGCATGCTCGACGACGTCGGCCCGCGCCTGCGCACCGGGGCGGTGGTGATCAGCAAGACCGTGCGGGTCACCGGCACCGGCGAGGGCACGATCGCCGCGCCGCTGGAGGCCGTGGCCAAGGCCCATCCGGACCTGTCGATCGGCAGCTATCCGTTCTTCGCCCCGCCCGACGTCTACGGCGCCAGCCTGGTGATCCGCGGCCGCGACCCGGCCGAGGTCGACGCGGCGGTGGAAGAGCTGGTGGCGGCCCTGACCGAGGCGGGCGTGAGGGGCATCGAGCGGCTGGAGGCCGGCGCTCAATAACCCGCTCATCCCGGCGAATGCCGGGACCCGGATGGAATGGCGACGTGGCCGACGCCAAAGGCGCTGAGTTCTTCCAATCAGCTTCCCAGCTTTAGGATCTGGGTCCCGACATTCGCGGGATGATCGGAATCTTTTCTAGGCCACGTCCGCCGTCTCGTCCGGCTCGACCAGGGTCTTGGCCACGGTCAGGATGGTCTTGCGGCCCTTCGGCGTGGCCTGGCTGTAGGCCCGCAGCAGGTCGATCGCGCCGGGCGTCGAAAGCGCCGTCAGCATGGCCACGTCCTGCTCGGCCAGGACGTCCTCGCCCACCAGGCTGCCGACCGTGGTCTGGAGCTTGGCGGCGATCCGCACCAGCATCGAGGCCGAGACCCGATTGGTGCCCCGCTCGTACTTCTGGACCTGCTGGAAGGTGAGGCCGAGGACCTGGGCCAGGTCGTCCTGGCTGATCTTCATGTGCCGCCGCTGGACCCGGATGCGGGTGCCTACCGCGACGTCGATGGGGTCCGGGCTGGTCGGCGTGTTCAAGGCGCGTCCCACACAGAGATGAGGATGCGGAACTATCGGCTTGGCCTTGGCCGGCTGCAATGCATTCTTGCACCGTACGCGGCGCGTCGGGCGCGGGCGTGATCGGCGTCGGGCGTGATGGACAGGTCTTCGGCCAATATCGAGCTGCTCACCCAGCGGGAGCGGGAAGCCCTGCGCTGGGTCGCCGAGCACAGGCTGTCCAAGGAAATCGGCCCCTTGATGGGGGTGTCCAAGTCGCGCGCCGACGCCCTGGTCGAGAGCGCCTGCCGCAAGCTGGGCGTCAGCGGGCGGCGGGCCGCGGCCCGGGTGCTGACCGCCCATGAACAGCATGCTTCGGGCTATGGGACCCGATCCCACAGCGACTCAATGGGCCTGTCGTCCGCGCCGTCGCGGCCGTCTGCTGCCGTCTCGACATTCCACGAGGCGGACGATGACCGTGACCACGACCCCCAGCCCGGGCGCGACGAACGACAACCAGGAGACCCATTTGAGCGGCGCGCGGCTGGGCAAGGTGGTCCGCAAGGTGCTGCAGATCCGCGAGGCCGCGACGGCCTTCGAGCAGGACTGGCCGTCCTTGCCGAACCGGCCGCCGATGCCAGTCTTCGCCTGGACGGAACTGGAGCGGCAGTTGCTGAGCCTGGCGCCGGAGGACCTGGCGCCGATGGTCCGCGACCTGGTCTCGGCGATCCGCAAGGAGTCCGCTCCCAAGCCGCCGGAGATGGTGCTGCGCGAGGTCCTGATCGTCGCGGCGACGGTCCTGGACGAGACCTTCCACGAGAAATGGTCGGAGAGTACGGCCCAGTCGTGAGCCCCGCCGTGCGGGTGCTGGTCGTGCTCGCCATCGCCGCCGCCTGCAGCCTGCTGATCGGCGCGCTGCTGGGCACGCGGCAAGTAGCCCACTTCTTCCAACACCTGCGCTACGGCTGAGGCCTCGTGGCGGGCGCCGGGCGCCCGTCATCGGTTCAGCAACGCGCCCGCGGGCGCAAACGGGAGACCCCGCATGAAACGTCGCATCGTCGCCGAGCAGCTGGCCAGCCGCCTGTTCACCACCGAGGAGGCCGTGGACTCCACCCTGGCCCTGATGGGCGACCTGATCGCCGCCATGCCGCGCGCGCGGCTGGAGGCGGGTCTGGGCGCCGGGGTGGGGCAGCAGGCCGTCGATCGGGTGCTGGAGGCCGCCTCGGGCATGGCCCACGCCCGCCGCTCGCTGATCGCCGTCCACGAGGCCCTGGCGCAGGCCAAGGACCAGGTCGGGCTGCGGCGCGTCACGCTGGTGGGCGGCGGCGACAAGCCCGGCGACCCTCCCGCGCCGACCGGCCGTCTGCACGAGCTGCGCAGCGCCTAGGCCGCGCGAGGCGCTTGGCGCGGCGTCGTTTTCCGGGGAAACATGCCGCTCCTGACGCGGGGGCGGCATGTCTTTCTTCTCGGAGCTTTTCTCGATCCTGCCGACGCAGATCGCGGCCTGCGCCATGCTGGCGGTCTGCGTCCTGGCCCTGCTGGTGGGGCGACGCCTGGAACGCTGGCTGGCCGTGGCCACCGTCGCGGCCTGGGTCCTGTCGGCCGCCGTCCAGTCGCCCGATCCCGTCGGCGTGCAGTGGGGGATCTTCGCGGTCGACCTCGTCTACCTGGCGATACTGGTCAGCCTGTGCACGGTCGAGCGGCGGGTCTGGATTCTGTTCATGACCGCCTTCCAGCTGCTGGTCGTGCTGACCCACGTGGCCTTCATGATCGACCGCAGCCTGATGCAGTGGAGCTTCTTCTCCACCTACTACCTCTGGAGCGACGCCGAGCTGATCGCCTTCGCGGTCGGCGTGATCCAGGCGGGGTGGGGGCGGTGGAAGGCCCGGAAGGCCTGATCTCGACGACCTGTCGAATCTGGCTTTTCATTCATTCACGACTAAATTAATGAAAGCGCATCGCAGGTCGCGGCCCCGTTCGGACTGACCCCAGAGAAGGCGTCGAGGGCCGCCAGGGAGGCGTTTGGTTATGTCGCATGACGGTGTCGCACTCGGTTCCATCCTCGCCCATCACGCGCGGCGGTCGCCCGCCCGGCCGGCGCTGATCGTCGACGACGTCGCCGTCACCTACGACGAGCTGGACGCGCGTTCGAACCAGCGGGCGCGGATGCTGGCCGCGCGGGGTGTGGGCCAGGGCGACTTCGTCACCGTGGCCCTGCCCAACGGCCAGGCGTTCTACGAGACCACCTTCGCGCTGTGGAAGCTGGGCGCGATTCCTAACGTCGTCGCCGCCAAGCTGCCGCGCCTGGAGATGGAGGCGATCCTCGACATCGTGCGGCCCAAGCTGTTCGTCGGCGCGCCGCCCGGCCCCGGCGTCCCCGCCTTGGCCGCCCAGCCGGAGGGGCTGGAGGGTTACTCCACCGAAGCCCTGCCCGAGGCGGTGTCGCCGCACTGGAAGGCGATGACCAGCGGCGGCTCGACAGGCCGGCCCAAGGTGATCGTCGACGCCATGCCGGCGCGATGGAATCCGCAGGAGGGCTTCCTGGGCCAGAGGCCCGGCGACGTGATCCTCAATCCGGGCCCCCTCTATCACAACGCCCCGTTCCACTGCATCCACATGGGCCTGTTCGTCGGCGCCACGATCGTCGAGATGGGCAAGTTCGACGCGCTGAAGTCGCTGGAGCTGATCGAGGCGCACGGGGTGAACTGGGTGACGATGGTGCCGACCATGATGCACCGCATCTGGCGCCTGGGCCCCGACGTCCTCTCGCGCTTCGGCCTGCCTACCCTGCGGATGATGCTGCACATGGCCGCCCCGTGCCCCGCCTGGCTGAAGGAGGCCTGGATCGGCTGGCTGGGGAGCGAGCGGATCTGGGAATATTACGGCACGACCGAGGGCACGGGCTCGACGATGATCTCGGGCGCGGACTGGCTGGCCCATCCCGGCTCGGTCGGTCGGGTCCGCGACGGCTACGCGCTGAAAATCCTCGACGAGGCGGGGAACGAGCGTCCGGTCGGCGAGGTGGGCGAGGTCTTCTTCCGTCCCCAGGGCGGGGCGGGATCGACTTATCATTATCTGGGCAGCTCGGCCCGGCGGGTGGGCGAGTGGGAAACCCCGGGCGACCTGGGGCGGGTCGACGAAGAGGGCTATCTCTATCTGGCCGACCGCCGCAACGACCTGATCATCTCGGGCGGCGCCAACATCTATCCGGCCGAGGTCGAGGCGGCGATCGACGCCCACCCGGCGGTGAGGACCAGCGCCGTGATCGGCCTGCCGGACGAGGAGTGGGGCGCGCGCGTCCACGCCATCGTCCAGGCGATCGAGGGCAGCGGGCTGGAGGACGCCGAGTTGCTGGACTTCGTCGCCGACCGCCTGGCCCGCTTCAAGCTGCCCAAGAGCGTGGAGTTCACCAGCGAGCCGCTGCGGGACGAGGCCGGCAAGGTGCGCCGGGCGGCGTTGCGGGAGGCGCGGCTGGCGCCTTCGACCTGAGGACCGGCGGCGGGCTCAGCCCGCCTCCGCCTTGCGGCGCTTGTAGAGCGCGTCGAAACCGCCGGCCATGAAGGTCACGAACCGCTCGCGCACCGCCTCGAAGTCGTCGGACCTGCACAGATTGTTCGACAGGCGATCGATACGGCCGGTGCGCGACAGGATCAGCGAATAGGCTCCCGAGGTGAACTGGAAGCTCCAGAACAGGTCTTCGGCCTGGGCGTCGGGCAGGGCCTGCTGCAGCAGGTCGACCAGGCGCAGCACCAGCGGGTCGAAATAGGTGTCCATCTTCTCGGCCCCGTAGCCGGGGGCGTTGTTCACCTGGGCGAAGATGCGGCCGAAGTTGCGCCAGCCCTCGTCGCCGTTGATGTAGACGTCGAACGCGCTGTCGTAATAGCAGCGCAGCGCGCCCTCGACGGTGGGGCGGCCCGCGGCCTCGGCGGCGTAGGCGTCCAGCCCGGCCGTCCGCGCGGCGACGGCGTACTCCACGCGGCGCTCGAACACCGCGTCGAACAGCGCCTTCTTGCCATCGAAATAGTAGTGGATCAGCGCCGGATGGATGCCCATCCGGTCGGCCACGTCCTTGATGGTCACCCCGAAATAACCGAGCTGGGCGAACAGGTCCTCGCTGGTGTCGAGGATCGTCTTCACGGTGGAGGCGCGCTGCTCCGCCCGCGTTCGGCGTCCCTCCACTTTGGTCGCTGCCGCCATGCCCTCCAGCCTTCCCGATGGTGCGTCGCCCAGGCCACGCACCCGATCCCTCAGAAGGGGGACGATGGGGTGACCCTCCCGCCCGGTCAAGCGACGCCGCGCATATATTTCATTTAGCACTAAATGAATGAACTTGACGGGCGCCGCCTCCCTGGGCTACCCGGTTGGTCAAGCAAGAACACAATTGGGGAGGGTTGAATGGCTAGGACCTGGAACGCCGCGCGGCGGATCGCGCTGTCGGGCGCATCGCTCGCGGCCATTCTGCTGGCGGCCGGAAACGGGCTGGCGCAGACGTCGGACGCGGCGCCGAAAGCGGCGGCCGCCGACGACACCGTGCTGGAAGAGCTGGTCGTCACCGGCTCGAGCATCCGGGGCGTGCCGCCGGTCGGCTCGAACCTGATCAGCGTCACCCGCGAGGACATCCAGGCCATCGGCGCGGTCAGCACGCCCGACCTCCTGGCCACCGTCCCCCAGCTGAACAGTTTCAACACCGCGCCCCAGGCCAGCCTGGGCGGGATGGGGTCCTACGCGCCGGGCATGCGGGGCCTGCCGGCCAGCGCCACCCTGCCGCTGATGAACGGCCACCGCCTGGTCGCCGCGGCGGCCAACGAGACCAACCCCGACTATCCGCTGATCCCCGGCCTGGCGATCGAGCGCGTCGAGATCGTCGCGGACGGCGCCTCGTCGATCTACGGCTCGGACGCCGTCGCCGGCGTCGTGAACTTCATCACCCGCAAGCGCTTCTCGGGCGTCGAGCTGAACGCCAGCTACGGCGCGGCCGACGACTACGTCGCCGGTTATGTGGGCGCCCTGGTCGGCAAGGACTGGGGCTCCGGCTCGATCCTGGCGGCCTACCAGTACGCCGAGAACGGCAACGTCACCGGCGGCGACCGCGACTATCGCGTCCAGGACTTCCGCCCCCAGGGCGGCATCGACACCCGCGCGACCTCGTGTCCTTCGCCCAACGTGCTGGCCAGCACGACCCTCTGGTCGATCTACCAGGCGGCCCCGGCGTTCGGCCTGAACACGGTGAACTATTGCGACAGCGGCGCGGTGGCCGACCTGCTGCCGAAGTCGCGCACCCACAGCCTGTTCGTGTCGGGCCGCCAGGACCTCAGCGACCGCGCCACCCTGTGGGGCGAGCTGCTGTACTCCGACCGCCACGACGAGATCCGCGCGGCGGCGCCGGCCCAGACGGTGTTCATCACCAGCGCCAACCCCTTCTTCCAGGGACCGGCGGGCGCCACCAGCGAGTATGTCTTGTTCCGTCCCGACAACCTGATCGGCTCGGACCACTTCACCAACACCGACGACCGGCGCGCGGGCAACTCTTCCGTCGGGGTCGACTACAAGCTGCCGCGCGACCTGAACCTGACGGTCTACGGCTCGTACGACTGGGCCGAGAACGACGCCTTCATCCCGCAGATCAACACCGCGGCGATCACGGCCGCCGCCGCCGGGACCACCACGGCCACTGCCCTGGACCCGTTCGGGACCGGCACCTCGCCGACGGTGCGCGCCGCGATCCTCAATTCCTCGACCGACGTCGACATCAAGCAGACCACCAAGCTGGCGGCCGCCAAGCTGGACGGGCCGCTGATGGACCTGCCGGGCGGGACGCTGCGGTTCGCGGTCGGCGCCGAGGTCCGACGCGAGACGTTCCAGCAGCGGGGCGTCGTCGGTGCGACGGCCGTTCCCGAGGACCTGAAGCGCGACGTCAAATCGATCTATGGCGAGCTCTTCGTGCCGATCATCGGCGCGGGCAATTCGGCGCCGTTGTTCCGCAGCCTCTCGCTGTCGCTGTCGGGTCGATACGACGACTACAGCGACTTCGGATCGACGACCAACCCGAAGGTGGGCGTCAACTGGGAGCCGGTCGAGGGCGTCACCCTGCGCGGCTCCTACGGCACCTCGTTCCGGGCGCCGGGCCTGCGCCAGGTCGGTGCGACCGTCGGCTCGTATTATCTGAGCGCCGCCCAGGCGGTCACCTTCGCCAACGACCCGACCCGGGGCGCGATCCAGGTCAACACCGTCTACCTGCTGGGCGGCAATCGCGACCTGAAGCCCGAGGAGGCGAAGACCTATTCGTTCGGCGTGGACGTGAACCCCAAGACCCTGCCGGCCCTGCGCGCCAGCCTGACCTACTACAACATCGAATACACCGGCGTGATCGGCACGCCGTCGGTGCCCTACGTCTTCACCGACCCGACCTTCGCGGGCCAGGTCTATCGCAACCCGACGCCGACCCAGCTGAACGCGCTGCTGGCGCTGGCCACGCCGGTCAACCTGCCTTCGCCCCTGCCGGCGATCGGCAACGTGCTGGACCTGCGGCTCAACAACTTCGGGGTCCGCAAGACCGACGGCCTGGACTTCGACACCAACTACCGGTGGACCACGAGCTTCGGCTCGGTGTTCGCCGATCTGGCCGGCAACTACATCCTCAACTTCGACACCCAGTTCTCGCCGGGAGCGCCGGTCTCCGACAGCCTGAAGCTGGGCGTGCCGCGCTGGACCGCGCGGGCGACCCTGGGCGCCGTGGCGGGCCCGGTCTCGGTCATCGGCTACGTGAACCATCGCGACGGGATCACGAACAACTTCACGACGCCGACCGGGGTCGGTTCGTACGAGGCCGACGGCTACACGACGGTCGACCTGCGCGTGATCTGGACCCTGCCGGACAAGGATTGGACGAAGGGGACGGTGCTGGCCCTGCAGGTCAACGACCTGTTCGACGAGACGCCGCCGTTCTTCCCCGCGACGGACGGCATCGGCGGCGCCTACAACCCGATCGGGCGCTTCGTGGCCGTCAACCTGCGCAAGTCCTTCTGACGATCCAAGCGGCGACCGGGTGGGGTCGCCGAACGCGCCGCGGGCGGGAGCACGACCTCCCCCGTCCCCTCCCGCGGCGCGGCAGTGACCCTTACGAGGCCGGAGCGCCCCTCTTGATGACCCGTGACGTTTTCGGCCCCGCTCGAGGCTTCGACCTCGCCAAGCTCGCCACGGTGAGACCGGCGCTCCAGGCGTTCGTCGATCGCGGCGAGCTGGCGGGCGCGGTGACCCTGACGTCCCAGGGCGGCCAGGTCGTCCAGAGCGAGGCGGTCGGCTGGAGCGACCTGGAAACCCGCACGCCGATGCGGTCGGACACCCTGTTCCGCATCGCCTCGATGACCAAGCCGATCACCTCGGCGGCGGCCCTGATGCTGGTCGAGGAGGGCCGGATCGCCCTGGACGATCCGATCGCGCGCTGGATCCCGGAACTGGCCGACCCGCTGGTGCTGCGCGACGCGGCGGGGCCGCTGCGCGACGTGACGCCGGCCCGGCGTCCGATCACCGTCGAGGACCTGCTGACCCACCGCGCGGGGATCGCCTACGGCTTCTTCTCGGAGGGGCCGCTGAAGGCGGCCTACGAGCGGGCGCTGGGCGATCCGGCCATGACCCGCCTCACCGTCGACGAATGGCTGGCGGCCCTGGGCGGCCTGCCCCTGGCCTACCAGCCGGGCGAGCGCTTCCACTACGGCCACTCGACCGACGTGCTGGGCTTCCTGGTCGGCCGCGTCGAGGGCAAGCCGCTGCGCCAGGTCCTGCGGGAGCGCATCTTCGCGCCGCTGGGCATGGACGACACCGACTTCTGGCTGCCGCGCGACCAGCGCCGTCGCCTGGCCAGCCTCTACGCCTATGACGAGACGTCGGGCGGCCTCGCGAAGGTCGAGCCCGAGGTGTACGACGAACCGCCGGCCTATACGCCGGGCGGTGGCGGGCTGATCTCGACGGCGGGCGACTATCACCGGTTCGCGCGCATGATCCTGGGCGAGGGGACGCTCGACGGCGTCCGCCTGCTGCGGCCCGAGACCGTCGCCCTGATGCGGACCAACCGCTTGACGCAGGCCCAGCGCGAGGTGCCGTTCGCGGGCATGCCGCTGTGGCGCAAGTCCGGCTTCGGGCTGGGGCTGTCGGTGGCCGAGGACGTCGTCGACAATCCCTATGCCTGCGGAGCGCCGGGCGCGATGACCTGGCCGGGCATCTTCGGCACCTGGTGGCAGGCCGACCCGGCCAACGACCTGGTCATGATCTATCTGGTCCAGCACCGGGTGCCGGTCTCGGCCGGCTCGGGCGCGACCATCGCCAAGGGGCAGGGGGCGGCCGGCCGCCGCGCCTTGCCCGTCTACCAGCAGGCCGTCTATGCCGCCTTGCGGGACGCGTGAACCGACTATCCCATCCTGAACGCCCATCCTGAACGCCCATCCTGAACGATAGACGAGCCCCAAGGCTCGCGGTCCGAGGAAACGATGATGAGCAACGCCGAAGCCGTCCCCGTCGCGACCGCGCCGCCCCTTGTCGAAGGCGGGACCGCCGAGGCCCGCGCGCCCGACGCCAGGGCCTGGGTCGCCCTCGGCTGCCTGTGGTTCATCTACGTCCTGAACTTCCTGGACCGGCAGCTGCTGTCGATCCTGGCCAAGCCGATCCAGGACACCCTGCACATCACCGACAGCCAGTTGGGCCTGCTGGGCGGGCTCTATTTCGCGGCCTTCTATTGCTTCATCGCCATCCCGGTGGGCTGGCTGGCGGACCGGACCAACCGGGTGGCGGTGCTGGCCATCGCCTGCGGCATCTGGAGCGCGGCGACCATGGCCTGCGGCGTGGCCAAGACCTATGGCGGCTTCGCCGTGGCGCGGATGACGGTGGGCTTCGGCGAGGCGGGCGGCGTGCCGCCGTCCTACGCCATCATCACCGACTATTTCCCGCCGGGCCGGCGGGGCAGGGCCCTGGGCCTCTACAATCTGGGTCCGCCGGTGGGGGCGGCCCTGGGCATCGCGTTCGGCGCGTCGGTGGCGGCGGCGTTCAGCTGGCGCGACGCCTTCCTGGTGACCGGCGGCGTCGGCCTGGTCGCGGCCCTGGCCCTGACCTTCATCGTCCGCGAGCCCAAGCGCGGCGGACTGGACCGGGCGGCCGACGCGCCGGCTCCGCCCAAGGCGGGCTTCGGCGAGACCCTGCGCATGTTCGTCTGCCATCCCGCCCTGATGCTGGCCGCCCTGGGCGGCGGCGCGACCCAGTTCATCACCTACGGCCTGGGCAACTTCGCCACCCTGTTCCTGATGCGCGAGAAGGGCATGACCCTGCAGGAGGTCGCCCTCTGGTACGCGCTGGTCGTGGGCGTCGGCATGAGCGTGGGCATCTTCGGCTCGGGCTGGTTGATCGACCGGTTCACGCGGGTGTCCAAGCGCGCCTACGGCCTGGCGCCGGCCATCGGCCTGATCCTGGCCGTACCGTTCTTCCTGGCCTTCGTCTGGGCGCCGAGCTGGCCGCTGGCGATCGGCCTGCTGATCTTCCCGATGTGCCTGAACCACTTCTACCTGTCGCCCGCCGTCGCCCTGGTCCAGACCGAGGTCCGGCCCAATCAAAGAGTGATGTCGGGCGCCCTGCTGCTGCTGGTGATGAACTTCATCGGCCTGGGCCTGGGCCCGACCTATGTGGGCGCGGCCAGCGACTTCTTCCGCGCCGACCACCCGACAAACTCGCTGCAGATGGCGCTCTTCACCCTGGCCCCGTTCTACGCCCTGGCCATCGGCCTGTTCCTGGCGCTGGCGCGGCTGCTGGGCAAGGCCCCCAAGACCGGAGCCGTCCAATGACGAATTTCTTGAAGCCCCTTTTCGGCCTCGCGGGCGCCGTCGCCCTGCTGGCGGGTCCCGACCAGGCCTTCGCCGAGTCCGCGCGGCCGGTGGTCGTTGCGCCCGCGGGGACGGTGGAGGGCGTGGTCGACGGCGGCCTGCTGGCCTTCAAGGGCCTGCCCTACGCCGCCCCGCCGGTGGGCGCCGGCCGCTGGCGTCCGCCCGCGCCGGCCACGTTCTGGACAGGGACCCGCGACGCCGGCCAGTTCGGCGCCGCCTGCATCCAGCCCACGCCCGGCCCGGCGTCGGTCTATTCGACCGCCGAGGTCCCGACCAGCGAGGACTGCCTGACCCTGAACCTCTGGACCCCATCGACGACGGGCAAGGCCCCCGTGCTGGTCTGGATCCACGGCGGCTCCCTGACCTCGGGGACGGGCCGGTCCAACGGCTACAACGGCGCCAAGCTGGCGGCGACCGGCACGGTCGTCGTGACGATCAACTACCGGCTTGGCGCGCTGGGCTACCTGTCCCATCCCGAGCTCAGCAAGGAGTCGCCCGACGGCGTCTCGGGCAACTACGGCCTGCTGGACCAGATCGCGGCCCTGCAGTGGGTCCAGCACAACATCGCCGCGTTCGGCGGCGACCCCGCCAACGTCACCATCGCCGGGGAGTCGGCCGGGGCGCTCAGCGTCATGTACCTGATGGCCTCGCCTCGGGCGCGGGGGCTGTTCCACAAGGCGATCGCCCAGAGCGCCTACATGATCTCGACGCCCGAGCTGAAGACCGCCCGCTACGGCATGCCGTCGGGCGAGGGGGCGGGGGCCTATGTGGCCGGGGCGCTGAACGCGCCGAACCTGGCGGCCCTGCGCGCCATGGACCCGCAGGCGGTGACCGACGGCGCGGCCAAGGCCGGCTTCCTGCCCTTCGGGGTCGTGGACGGCAAGGTGCTGCCCCGCCAGCTGGTCGACACCTTCGATCGCGGCGAGCAGGCGCCCGCGCCGATCCTGGCCGGCTTCAACAGCGGCGAGATCCGCGCCCTGCGCTTCCTGGCCCCGCCGACGCCCAAGGGCGCGGCGGAGTACGAGAAGACGATCCGCGAACGTTACCGCGACCTGGCCGATGATTTCCTGGCGCTCTATCCGGCGACGAACCTGGAGGAGAGCGTCCTGGCCACCACCCGCGACGCCATGTACGGCTGGACGGCCGAGCGGTTGGTCCGGTCGCAGGCCAAGGCCGGCCATCCCTCGTTCCTCTATCTGTGGGACCACGGCTATCCGGCCATGGACCAGGCGGGCATCCACGCGTTCCACGCCAGCGAGATTCCGTTCATGTTCGGGAACATGGACCGCACCTCGCCGCGCTGGCCCAAGTCGCCGGACACGCCGGAGGAACGGGGACTTTCCCGGGCCATGATCGGCTACTGGACCAGCTTCGCGCGGACCGGTCGGCCCCAGGCCGCTGGTGCTGCTGATTGGCCGGCCTATGCGCCGGGTGGCGGCTACATGGCCTTTCGCGACAAGCCGACGGCCGCCGCCGACCTGATGCCGGGCATGTTCGCGCTGAACGAGCGGGTCATGTGCCGGCGGCGGGCCAGTGGCGACCAGGCCTGGAACTGGAACGTCGGCCTGGTGTCCCCGGTCATGCCCGGCCCGACGCCCGCCTGTCCCTGAGGGCTAGCGGGCGAAGGGGAAGGGGGACAGCGACTTGCTGTTCTCCTCGACCAGCAGGGTCCGATTGATCGGCGCCGCCGCGCGCTGCGGGCAGGCCGGACGCTCGCAGATCCGGCACGAGGGGCCGATCTCGATGGTGATCGGGTTGGCCATGTCCAGCCCGCGCGCCTGGACCAGCTTGCCCGCATATTTCAGCTCGCAGCCCAGGCCGACGACCAGCTCGTCCTCCAGCCCCGCCTGCAGGCCCGACACCCGCCGCACGGTGCGCGACAGGGTGAAGTAGCGCTCGCTGTCGGGCGTCTCGATCACCTGGGTGACGATGCGGCCGGGGGTCTTGAAGCTGTCGTGGACGTTCCAGCGCGGACAGGCGCCGCCGAACCGCGAGAACGGGAACGGCCCTGCCGCGAAGCGCTTGGAGATGTTCCCCGCCGCGTCCAGCCGCATCATGAAGAACGGCACCCCGCGCGAGCCCGGACGGCCCAGGGTGGTCAGGCGCTGGGCGGCCTGCTCGTAGCTGACGCCGAAGCGCGGCCGCACCCGCTCGATGTCGTAGCCGGTGGACTCCATGGCCGCCAGGAACGGCTCGTAGGGCATCATGATCGCCGCGGCCAGGTAGCCGTCCAGGAACACCTTCAGCAGCTGGCGGGTGGCGCGGTCGGGGGCGTTGAAGCGGTCGGTCAGGTCGGTCAGAACCTGGCCGCCCTCCATCAGCCCCAGCTGGTAGCACATGCCGAAGATGCGGCTGGCCGGGGCCAGGGTCTCCGACAGCATCAGGCGCTTGCGGTGGTGGTCGTAGCGGCGCAGCGAGCCGGTCATCACCTCCACCGGCATGACGCGGCACTGGACGCCGTACTCGCGCAGCAGCCGCTCGCGCACGGCGGGGCCCAGGTCCTGCGGGTCGGCCTTCAGCTTGGCCAGGATCGTCTCGGCCAGGGTCTCCAGTTCGGCGAAGTGGTTGCGCTGGGCGCCGACGAGGTCGCGGACCCAGTCGGTCGGCGACTGGCCCGAGACCGGCCCCGCGCCGTCCGGCCGCTCGAAGGCGCCCAGGTCGATCAGCCGTCCCCGGTCCAGATAGGCGCGATAGAGCCGGGTCATGGCCTCGGCCAGGCCGGGCGACAGCTCGGCCACCTCGGCGACCTCGTGGCGACCGACGCCCAGGTCGGCGAACATCTTGTCGGCCAGCACCTCCTCCAGCCCCGCCCCGCCGCCGGGATCGTCGGCCGACAGGCTGCGCAGGTCCAGGTCGTAGGCGTCGGCCAGGCGCAGCAGCAGTTGGGCGGTGACCGGCCGCTGGTTGCGCTCGAGGAGGTTCAGATAGCTGGGCGAGACGCCCAGCTCCTCGGCCATCCGCGCCTGGGTCACGCCCAGGTCGCGCCGCAGCCGCTTCAGCCGTCCCCCCAGGAAAAGCTTCTTGTCGCCTTGTTTCTTATCGAGCGTCGCCATTCAGTCAATTTGTCACGACTTTACAGAAATTACAAAGTCGATCTTTGACAATTTGCCCTCAATAGGTTCGACCGTTCCGGCGGCGCGGCGTTAGGTCCCCAACGACAAGTTTTCCTTGGCCCGCAAGGCTTACCGCCCCGGGCTCCGAAGTTGGGACCGAACGACCATGACGCAGCGCAAGACCTATGCCGACCACCGCGACGCCCTGCTGGCGCGCTATCCGAACGGCGTCGCGCCGGGCGGGGTCGACATCGACGCCATCATCCAGCTGAAGCTGCAGAACACCTTCAACACCCACCTCGACATCGCCCGCGCCATGGCCCCGGTCATGCGTGCCGACATGGCCGCCTACGACGCCGACAGCGCCAAGTTCACCCAGTCGCTGGGCTGCTGGTCGGGCTTCCACGCCCAGCAGATGATCAAGTCGGTCAAGCGCCTGCGCGGCACGACCAAGGGCGCTTATGTCTATCTGTCCGGCTGGATGGTCGCGGGCCTGCGCAACCGCTTCGGCCACCTGCCCGACCAGTCGATGCACGAGAAGACCTCGGTCGTCGACCTGATCGAGGAGATCTACGTCTCGCTGCGCCAGGCCGACGAAGTGGCCATCAACGACCTGTTCAAGGCCCTGAGCACCGCCCGTGAGGCCGGCGACCAGGTCGCCGAGCAGGCCGCGATCAAGGCCATCGACAACTTCGAGACCCACGTGGTGCCGATCATCGCCGATATCGACGCCGGCTTCGGCAACGAGCACGCGACCTATCTGCTGGCCAAGGAGATGATCAAGGCCGGCGCCTGCTGCCTGCAGATCGAGAACCAGGTCAGCGACGCCAAGCAGTGCGGCCACCAGGACGGCAAGGTCACCGTGCCGCGCGAGGACTTCATCGAGAAGCTGCGCGCCTGCCGCCTGGCCTTCGAGGAGCTGGGCGTCGACGAGGGCGTGATCGTCGCCCGCACCGACAGCCTGGGCGCCGGCCTGACCCAGAAGATCCCGGTCAGCCAGGAGCCGGGCGACCTGGCCAGCGACTACATCAAGTGGCTGAAGACCGAGCCCGTCACGGCGCAGAACCCGCTGAAGGACGGCGAGTTGGCGATCATGAAGGACGGCGCGTTCGTGAAGCCCGTGCGCATGCCCAACGGCCTGTTCGCCTTCCAGGACGGCACCGGCCGCCAGCGCGTCATCGAGGACTGCATCGCCAACCTCACCCAGGGCGGCGCCGACCTGCTGTGGATCGAGACCGACACCCCTAATGTCGACGAGATCGCCTCGATGGTGGCCGAGATCCGCAAGGTCGTTCCGAACGCCAAGCTGACCTACAACAACTCGCCGTCGTTCAACTGGACCCTGAACCTGCGCAAGCAGGTCCGCGACCAGTGGATCGCCGAGGGCAAGATCCACAAGGACAGCTATCCCGAAGGTAATTCGCTGATGTCGGCCGAGTACGACAAGAGCGACCTGGGCCGCGAGGCCGACGAGCGCCTGGCCCGCTTCCAGGTCGACATCTCGGCCCGCGCCGGGGTGTTCCACAACCTGATCACCCTGCCGACCTTTCACCTGACGGCCAAGAGCGTGGACGAGCTGTCGCGCGGCTACTTCGGCGAGGACCGCATGCAGGCCTACGTCAACACCGTGCAGCGCGAGGAGATCCGCCGCGGGGTGTCGGCCGTGAAGCACCAGCACGAGGTCGGCTCGGACCTGGGCGACACCTTCAAGGAGATGGTCGCCGGCGAGCGCGCCCTGAAGGCCGGCGGCCACGCCAACACCATGAACCAGTTCGCCGCCGAATAGCGGCGAACCTTCAACCTCCCCTTCCACCCGATCGAGGATTCATCCCATGACCGCCACGCAATTCGCTCCCGCCGCCATGCCGAACTCCAGCGACCAGCAACGGGCGGTCGACCGGGTGGCCGAGGCCGCGCACCGTCTCAACGAGGCGGTGCAGCGGGCCATCGCGGCCGGCTATTCGGTCGAACTGGTGCGCACCTCGCGTCACCACGACGGCGCCGGCAACTGGGGCGACCAGATCGTCCCGACCGTCCGGGGCGGAGGGCAGAACGGCGCCGCCTAAGAGCGCCGGGCCCTCAACAAGACGTACGCTTCATCTAGTATCCATGCGGCTTCCCGGGGCGAGGGTCCCGGGAAGCCCTCACGACCACGGGAATTCCTCATGCCGCTCGACGTCGCCGCCCATATCCAAGTCACCGGCCCGGTCGAGGGTCGCGCGGTGGAAGTGCTCACCCCCGAGGCCCTGGCCTTCGTGGCCGACCTGCACCGTCGCTTCGACGCCCGTCGCCGCCAGCTGCTGGAAGCCCGCCAGATGCGCCAGGCCCGCTTCGACGCCGGCGAGCTGCCCGACTTCCTAGCCGAGACCTCGCACGTCCGCGCCGCCGACTGGGCCGTCGCCCCGGTCCCGGCCGACCTGCTGGACCGCCGCGTCGAGATCACCGGCCCGGTCGACCGCAAGATGATCATCAACGCCCTGAACTGCGGGGCCAAGGTGTTCATGGCCGACTTCGAGGACGCCACCGCCCCCACCTGGGCCAATGTCATCGAGGGCCAGGTCAATCTGAAGGATCGCTGGCAGGGCGAGCTGACCCACGTCGACCCGAAGTCCGGCAAGGCGTACGCCATGGGCCCGACCCCGGCGGTGCTGAAGGTGCGCCCGCGCGGCTGGCACCTGATGGAGCGCCACCTGGAGGTCGACGGCCAGGCCGTGGCCGGGGCGCTGTTCGACTTCGGCCTCTACGCCTTCCACAACGCCAAGGCGGCGATCGCCAAGGGTTCGGGTCCGTACTTCTACCTGCCCAAGCTGGAAAGCCACCTGGAGGCCCGCCTCTGGAACGACGTGTTCGTCCGCGCCCAGGAGGCCCTTGGCCTGCCGGTCGGGACGATCAAGGCCACCGTGCTGATCGAGACGATCCCGGCCGCCTTCGAGATGGACGAGATCCTGTTCGAGCTGAAGGACCACATCGTCGGCCTCAACTGCGGACGCTGGGACTACATCTTCTCGTTCATCAAGCGCCTGGGCCGTCGCGCCGAGTTCCTGACGCCGGACCGCTCGGCCATGGTCATGGGCAAGGCCTTCCTGGGCGCCTATTCGCTGAAGCTGATCCAGACCTGTCACCGCCGCGGCGCCTTCGCCATGGGCGGCATGGCGGCCCAGATCCCGGTCAAGGGCGACGACGCCGCCAACCAGGCCGCCTTCGCCAAGGTCAAGGCCGACAAGGAGCGCGAGGCCGGGGCCGGCCACGACGGCACCTGGGTCGCCCACCCCGACCTGGTCCCCGTGGCGATGGAGGTCTTCGACCGCCTGATGCCGACGCCGAACCAGCGCGACAAGACCCTGGCCGACCTCGACATCACCCAGCCCCAGATGCTGGAGCTGCACGAGGGCGTCCGCACCGAGGCCGGCGTGCGCGAGAACATCCGCGTCGGCGTGCGCTACACCCAGGCCTGGCTGGAAGGCCGCGGGGCCGTGCCGCTCTACAACCTGATGGAGGACGCCGCGACCGCCGAGATCTGCCGCACCCAGCTGTGGCAGTGGGTGCGCCTGGGCGCGGCCCTGGACGACGGGCGGGTGCTGAGCTCGGAACTGTTCGTCAGCCTGTTCACCCAGGAGATGGCCGACCTGCGCCGCGACTTCGGCTCGCCGCGCCTGGAGGAGGCCGCGCACATGTTCACGCGCATGGTCCTTTCCGACACCCTCGAGGAGTTCCTGACCATTCCGGCCTACGAACTGCTCTGAACTCCGGACGACGGGCGCGGGGGCGTTGACCTCGGCGCCCGTCGATGGGATTTCGGCTCCGAGGATGCTTGGCCGTGACGGACACGGCGGCGCGCGCGAGAACCGAACCCGATGCACGACTTCCCCGACGACATCTTCACCGAGCCGGAAGATGTGGATCCCGACACCCTGGCCAATCTGGGTCCGCTGCGGCGGCTGGCCGGCGTGTGGGAAGGCCGCAAGGGCGTCGACCTGAACCCCAAGGCCGAGGGGCCGGAGCGGCGCGACTATCTCGAGCGCATCGAGATGCAGCCGATCGATCCCCAGGCCAACGGACCCCAACTGCTCTACGGCCTGCGCTACCACGTCCACATCGTCGCCTCGGACGAGGACACGACCTTCCACGACCAGGTCGGCTACTGGCTGTGGGAGCCCGCGACGGGGCTGATCATGCAGACCCTGGCGATCCCGCGCGGCCAGACGGCCCTGGCCAAGGGCCAGGCCGCGCCGGACGGCTCGGGCCTGATCGTAAGGGCGGATCGCGGCGGGCCGGGCTACGGCATCTGCTCGACCGACTTCCTGGAGTGGGCGTTCCGGACCGATTCCTACGAGCTGGACGTGAAGTTCGACGCCGACGGCGGCTGGTCGTACGTCTCCACCACCATGCTGCAGGTCCGCGGCCGCACCGCGCCCTTCCGCCATGTCGACCGCAACACCCTGCGCAAGGTGGCCGAGCCCCGGCCCAACCCCTCCGCGCGCGTGGCGGCCGGCAAGGCGAACCGGACCGAAGCGCACGGCTTCGCCGTCGGTGGAGCCTTGGACGTTCCGGTCGTCGAATAGGAGAGGTGGTGCGGGCGGCCGGGGTCGAACCGGCATAGCCTTGCGGCTGACGGATTTTAAGTCCGCTGCGTCTACCAGTTTCGCCACGCCCGCGCTGGTCCTGCCCGTATAGGCTGGGGGGAGAGTCCCGCCAAGGGCGAGCGCGGCCTTCGCGGGCGCCCTCGTTCTTGGCACGGGCGCGAAACGTGGCCGTTACGGCTCGACGTCCCTTCGGCGCGTGATAGCGTCGCCGTTCTGGATCGCCCGGAAAGAGGGCGGGGACGGGGATAAGTGATCATGCAGCGTCAACTGGCCGCTCTGGCCTTCATCGCGGCGGCGGCCGTCGCGCCGCTGGCCCCCACTGTGGCCCAGGCGGCCGACATCAAGGTGGTGCGCGCCGCGCGGCTGCTGGACGTGGCCACCGGCAAGTATGTCGACAATCCGCAGGTGGTGATCATCGACGGTCGGATCACCGCGGTGGGCAAGGCGGGCGACGCCACGCCGCTGGGCGCGGTGGTGACCGACCTGCCGGGCGCGACCCTGCTGCCCGGCCTGATCGACATGCACACCCACATCAGCGCCGTGGCCGAGATCGGCGGCTACAACAGCCTGGAATTCAGCGACGCCTTCTGGAGCGTGGTCCAGACCGCCAACGCCAAGAAGACCCTGGAGGCGGGCTTCACCACCATCCGCAACGTCGGCTCGGACCGGTTCGACGACGTGGGCCTGCGCGAGGCGATCGACGGAGGCTATGTGGACGGGCCGCGCATCGTCACGGCCACCTACGCCATCGGCGCCACGGGCGGCCACTGCGACTCGACCTTCTTCCCGCCGTCGATGGACCAGAAGAGCCCCTACAACGTCGACAGCCCCGACGAGGGCCGCAAGGTGGTGCGCACGCTGAAGAAGTACGGCGCCCAGGTGATCAAGATCTGCGCGACGGGCGGGGTGTTCTCGCACGGCGACGAGCCGGGCCAGCAGCAGCTGACCCTGGCCGAGATGACCGCCATCGTCGACGAGGCCCACATGGCCGGGCTGAAGGTCGCCGCCCACGCCCACGGCGCGGCGGGGATCAAGGACGCCATCCGCGCCGGCGTCGACACCATCGAGCACGCCAGCCTGGTCGACGACGAGGGCATCAAGCTGGCCGTCCAGAAGGGCGCCTACTTCTCGATGGACATCTACAACACCGACTACACCCAGGCCGAGGGCGCCCGGAACGGCGTGCTGGAGGACAACCTGCGCAAGGACCGCGACATCGGCGAGCTGCAGCGCGAGAACTTCCGCAAGGCCCTGAAGGCCGGGGTGAAGATGATCTTCGGCACCGACGCCGGGGTCTATCCGCACGGGACCAACGCCAAGCAGTTCGCCGTGATGGTCCGCTATGGCGCCACGCCCCTGCAGGCGATCCAGGCCGCGACGATCACCGCCTCCCAGGCGCTGGGCCGCGAGAAGGACGTCGGCCAGGTGGCCGTGGGCCGCTACGGCGACCTGATCGCGGTGGACGACGACCCCCTGACCGACGTCACGACGCTGGAGCGGCCGGTGTTCGTGATGAAGGGCGGGGCGGTGGTGAAGCGGCCCTGACGGGCTCGCCTCTCGCCAAATGGAGCGGCAGCGCCTAAATGCAGCGGCTCCATAACGCCCGGGCCCGATCGTGATCACCTTCCAAGACGTCTCCAAGACCTATGCCGGGGGCGGCGCCAAAGACGATGGGCGCGCCGCTCTGAGCGGGGTCGACCTGTCGGTCGCGCCCGGCGAGGTGTTCGGCGTGATCGGCGCCTCGGGCGCGGGCAAGTCCACCCTGATCCGGTTGATCAACGGCCTGGAGAAGCCGTCGGGCGGCAAGGTCGTGGTCGACGGCGACGACGTGGCGGCCCTGGGCGTCGAAGGGCTGCGGTCCCTGCGTCGTCGGGTCGGGATGATCTTCCAGCACTTCAACCTGCTGTCGTCCAAGACCGTGGCCGGCAACGTCGCCTTCCCGCTGAAGCTGGCCGGCAAGCCCGACGCCGAGGTCAAGGCGCGCACCGCCGAGCTGCTGGCGCGGGTGGGGCTGAGCGACTTCGCGAACAAGTATCCGGCCCAGCTGTCGGGCGGCCAGAAGCAGCGCGTCGGCATCGCCCGCGCCCTGGCGACCGGCCCCAAGGTGCTGCTGTGCGACGAGGCCACCAGCGCGCTGGATCCCGAGACCACCGAACAGATCCTGGAGCTGATCTCCAACCTCAACCGCGAGCTGGGCCTGACCATCGTGCTGATCACCCACGAGATGGACGTGGTCCGCCGCGTCTGCGACCGGGTGGCGGTGCTGGAGGGCGGCCGGGTGGTCGAGAGCGGCCCGGTCGAGCAGGTGTTCCTGCATCCGGCCAGCGCCACGGCCCGGCGGTTCGTCACCGAGGCGGAAGGCGAGCCGGGCGAGGGGGCCGTCGTCGGCGGCCGCGTGGTGCGCCTGACCTTCAAGGGCGAGGCCACCTACAAGCCGATCCTGGGCGCGGTGGCCCGCGAGACCGGCGTCGACTACTCGATCCTGGGCGGCCGCATCCACCGCCTGCGCGAGACGCCCTACGGCCAGCTGACCCTGTCCCTGACCGGCGGCGACGTCGAGGCGGCGATCCGGCGGTTCCAGGCCGACGGCGTCCGGGTGGACCTGGTCGGGGAGGCCGGCCGATGAGCGGCTTCATGGACAACATCGACTGGTCGGAGATCGGCCAGGCGACGCTCGACACCCTGTCGATGCTGGGCGGCTCCATGGCCCTGACCGTGGTGCTGGGCCTGCCGCTGGGCGTGATCCTGTTCCTGACCGGCAAGGGCCAGATGCTGCAGAACCGCGTCGCCAACGGCGTGCTGTCGCTGGTGATCAACATCCTGCGCTCGGTGCCGTTCGTGATCCTGCTGATCGTGATGATCCCCCTGACCGTGGCCCTGGTCGGCACCTCGCTGGGCGTGGCCGGAGCGATCCCGCCGCTGGTGGCCGGCGCCGCGCCGTTCTTCGCCCGCCTGGTCGAGACGGCCCTGCGCGAAGTGGACAAGGGCGTGATCGAGGCCAGCTTCGCCATGGGCGCCAAGCGGCGGCAGGTGGTGCTGGGCGCCCTGCTGCCGGAAGCCATGCCGGGCCTGATCGCCGCGGCCACCGTCACCGCCATCGCCCTGGTGTCCTACACCGCCATGGCCGGCGTGGTGGGCGCGGGCGGCCTGGGCGACCTGGCCATCCGCTTCGGTTACCAGCGCTTCCAGACCGACGTGATGGTGGTGACCGTGGTGCTGCTGCTGGTGCTGGTCCAGGCGCTGCAGATGGTCGGCGACGCGGTGGTGCGCCGCGTCTCGCACCGCTAGGACGATCCCATGACCGACGACATCCCCATCCTCTCCGCCCCGCCGCCCGAACACTGGGACGAGGGCTTCGCCCAGGGCCTGGTCGGCAAGACCATGCTGGTGAACCTGACCTTCCTCGACGCCGAGGGCGAGGTGGAGGGCCGCGAGGCCTTCTACGGCGTGGTGATCACCGCCGACGCGGAGGAGGGCGTCCTGCTCGACCTGCTGGGTCCGCAGGACGGCGACACCACGACCCTGCCGCCCCAGACCTCGAACATCCGCCCCGCCGAGCCGGGCCTCTATCCGCTGACCGGCGGCGAGAGCGTCGAGAACCCCGACTTCCTGTCCAGCTGGACGATCGCCGGGCCGGAAGAGCCGGCGAACGACGAGGAATAGGCCCTAGGCCTGGTCGAACGGGAACGGCAGCCGGCCGGCCTTGAACAGGATCACCGGGTTCTCGTCATAGTCGCCCAGCTCGACGTCGGCCGAGGCGGCGAAGGCCACGACGCCCTCGCGCAGCGGGGCCAGGCGCTCGGCCTTGCGGCGGGCTTCCTCGGCGTCCTTGCAGCCGACCTGCTGCTCGGCCTTCAGCCCCTTGCCGCGGCCGGCCTTGTAGGCTTGGACGATGTAGACGGTTTCTCGGGCCATCCCCATCCAGGCGACCTGTTCGCGGGTCGGGTCAAGGCGCGATCGTGAAATGATCCAAGACTCTGCGCCCCGGTTCAGGAAAACTGATTTCCCGGTCCAGTCGGAAACGGGCAATACCCGACCCGTCTAATCGCCTTTACGGAGCCGTTCATGGTCGCCCGCCGCGCCCTTCTCGTCAGCCTCGCCGTCCTGTCGCTCGCCGCGTGCGCCAAGAAGCCCGCCGCCAGCGCCGGCGACACCCTGACGGTCGCCGCCACGGCCATCCCGCACGCCGAGGTGCTGGAGTTCATCAAGCCGAAGCTGGCGGCGCAGGGGCTGAAGATCGAGGTCAAGGTCTTCAACGACTACGTCCAGCCCAACATCCAGGTCGCCGAGAAGCGCATGGACGTCTCCTATTTCGAGACCCTGCCGTACCTGGAGACCTTCAATCGCGACAAGGGCACCAATCTGGTGCCGGTGATCGGCGTGCACATCGAGCCGATCGGCGCCTATTCGCACCGCTACAAGTCGATCGCCGAGCTGCCCCAGGGCGCGACGGTGGCCATCCCCAACGACGCCTCGACCGAGGACCGCACCCTGCGGCTGCTGGCCAAGAACAACGTCATCGGGCTGGACCTCGGCAAGGCCGGCCTGAGCCTCAAGGACATCGCCAGCAACCCCAAGGGCCTGAAGTTCAAGGAGCTGGAGGGCGCGACCCTGCCGCGCACCCTGGACCAGGTGGACCTGGCGGTGATCAACACCAACTACGCCCTCGACGCCAAGCTGGACCCGGCCAAGGACGCCCTGCTGATCGAGGACAAGAACAGCCCCTATGTGAACTATCTGGTCGGCCGGCCCGACAACAAGGACGACCCGCGCGTCCAGAAGCTGGCCAAGGCCCTGACTTCGCCCGAGGTGAAGGCCTTCATGGAGCAGAAGTATCACGGCGCGGTGGTGCCGGCCTTCTAGGCAATCTCAGGATGCGCGCCCTTACGGGCGCGCCCGCCCTGGCGCGGCCTGACATTTCACCGTACATATCAGGGCTTACTGCCTTCGGAGCCCCGCCTTGCGACAGTTCATGGCCCCTGACGACGCCTCGGCCGGGGGCGGCCGCGACCGGATGCTGGTGCTGGACGTCTGCTCGTCCTCGGGCCTGGAGGACTGGTCGCCCGACCTGCAGAAGGCCAAGGTCTACGAGCGCATCCTGCTGGACCTGATCCTGGGCCGCCTGGCGCCCGGCGCGCGGCTGGACGAGCAGTCGCTGGCGGCGCGCTACGACGCGGGCCTGGCCGGCGTGCGCGACGCCCTGGGCCGCCTGGCCCTGGAAGGCCTGGTGATCCGCCGCGCCCGCTCCGGCACCACGGTGGCGCCGCTGGACCTGGTCGAGCTGCGCCAGGGCTACGAGGCCCGGGCCCTGATCGAGCCGCACTGCGCCGGCCTGGCGGCCCGCAACGCCAGTAAGGCCGAGGCCGAGGCGATCCGCGCGGCCTTCGACGACGGCGAACGGGCGGCCCGCGACCGCGACCTGCCGTCCCTGGTGGCCATGGACCAGCGCTTCCACGCCGCCGTGGCCCGCGCCGGCGGCAACATGGCCCTGGCCCGCATCCTGATCCCCCTGCAGCACAAGGCCGCCCGCTACTGGGTGTTCTCGTTCGGCGCGGCCACCGAAGCCGAGCTGATCGCCGACGTCGAGCAGCACCGGGCCGTTGCCGACGTGATCGCCAGCGGCGACGTCGAAGGCGCCAAGCTGGCGATGATGCGCGTGCTCAACATCATGCCCGAAGCCACTCGGCCGATGGTCGAAGGGTAGGCGGCGCCGATGAACCCGACGCGCGCGGCGATGTTTTGGGGATCCGCCATCGCGGCGGGTATGGTCTTCACGCTCTTCGTTCACGGCCTGTTTCCCAGCGGAAGATGGGTGGCGGCGACGATCGGTGGCGCGGTCGCGCTGACCAGCCTTGGAATCCTGATCTCCTCGAAACTGAAGCGTTAGTCGCGGGCCCGGGACGCGCCTTTCTCTAACAGCGCCACCAATATATTTCATTCTGAAATTTCACATAACGTTTTGACGAACGTTGCGTAAGGTCCCATTTGCTAGCTTCGCCGCCGCTCCCCCGGCGGGCCTGGAGCTTTCGAGATGCCGATCCGCGCCTATCTGCTCGCTTCCGCCATGGCTGTCGGCGTGTTCGCGTCGGGCCAGGCCTTCGCGCGCGAAGGGGGCGAGGACGCGCCGCAGAACATCGCGGGGGGCGACGCCGTCGACGCGGTGATCGTCCAGGCGCGCGACAAGGCCGGCCTTCTGGAGAAGCAGCCCAGCACCACCGTGTTCGGCCTGGAGAAGCCGCTGCTGGAGACCCCGCGCTCGGCCAGCTTCGTCAGCGACACCACCCTGACCCGCTACGGCATCGAGACCATCGACGGCCTGACCTCGGTCTCGCCGGGGACCTACACCGCCAGCTTCTACGGCGTGCCGGGCGCGCTCAATATCCGCGGCACCCTGGCCGAGAACTACTTCCGCGGCTTCAAGCGGGTCGAGAACCGCGGCACCTATTCCACCCCCATCGGCGGTGCGGCCCAGATCGAGATCGTGCGCGGCCCGCCGGCCCCGATCTACGGCTCGGGCAAGGTCGGCGGCATGCTGAACTTCATCCCCAAGTCGGCGCGCGACGAGGGCCGGTTCCTGACCGATCCCAAGGGCGAGATCACCGCCACGCTCGGCGCCTACGACAAGAAGAACCTGACCGGCCAGGTCGCCCTGCCGGTCAAGCTGGGCGCGGCCGACGGCGGGATCTACGCCTATGGCGAGCTGGATGATTCCAAGAGCTTCTATCGCGGCCTGCACCCCAAGCGGCAGCTGGCCGAGATTTCGGCCGACTTCGACTTGAACAACGGCTGGAGCACGGCCTTCGGCGGCATGGTCTATCACTCGACCGGCGACATCCAGACGCCCGGCTGGAACCGCCTGACCCAGGACCTGATCGACCACCAGACCTACATCACCGGCCGCGACACCAGCCTGGTCGACGCCGACGGCAACGGCCGGATCACCCCGAACGAGGTGGGCCCCTATCCGTTCGGCAGCGCGCTCTACATCCCGTACTACGGCTTCCCCGCCAGCGACGCCAACCACACCCTGGACACCGGCGTGGGGACCACTAAGCTGGACCCGCGCACGGTCTATGTCAGCGCCGCCGACTTCTCCAAGACCCGCACCAACACCCTCTATTTCGACCTGGCCAAGCGGTTCGACGACGACAGCGTGCTGAAGCTGCAGCTGTTCTACGACGACCAGGAGAACAAGCGCTTCGTCAGCTACGGCTATCCGGCCTGGTTCGACAGCCATGTCTGGGAGGCGCGGGCCAGCTATGCGTTCAAGCGCGAGTTCGGATCGGTCAGCACGACCACCATCGTCGGCGCCGGCTATCGGGAGTTCGAGGGACACCGCCGCGAGAGCTTCAACAGCGGCCTGATCGCCATTGACCGCCGCGACCTCTCGGTCGGCGCCCAGCCCAACGACATCATCGACAGCCCGTTCAGCACCGAGCCGGCCGGTGTCCAGGGGCTGGAATGGGAGAACGACAACCGGGGCACGTGGAGCCAGACGGGCCTGTTCTTCACCAGCGACGTCAAGTTCGGCCAACGCCTGACCCTGACCCTGGGCGGGCGCTACGACTGGTACGACGTCGCCGCCCAGGACACCGGCTTCCTGACCTTCGCCCCCACGGGCCGCCAGGCCGACAGCCGGGGGAAGGGGACCTACAGCGCCAGCCTGACCTACCAGACCCCGGTCGGCCTGATGCCCTACATCAGCTACGCCAAGGCCTCGGCGCTCGAGGTCAGCCAGGCGGGCGAGGTGGCCCCGAACCTGGTCGCCGACGGCTCGTGGCTGTCGGACAGCGACCTGGCCGAGGCCGGCGTGAAGTTCCAGCTGCTGAAGGGGACCCTGGTCGGCTCGCTGGCCGCCTATCGCCAGAACCGCACCCAGCTGTCGGGCCTGACGCCGGTGGTGCAGGGCACGCGGGCCAAGGGCGTGGAGCTGGAGGTCCGCTGGCTGGCGTCCGAGCACCTCAGCTTCACGGCCACGGCCAACGCCCAGCACACCACGGTGAAGGGGCCGGACAACTCGTTCCAGTACATCCCGGCCTATACGGCGGGCGTGCCCGGCGCCCAGGGCTATGGCGGCTCCTATGTGGTCTGGACGTTCAGCAGCCTGGCGGGCCGGGCGGGCGACTACGACTACACCCTGATCCCCAAGTCGGTGGTCAGCCTGTACGGCGCCTACACCAGCGACAGGCACGACTGGGGGCAGGCCGGGGCGACCCTGGGCGTCACCCACGTGACCAAGACCTCAGGCCTGGTGCAGGACGCGGTGACCTATCCCGCCTACGCCGTGGTCAACGCCTCGGCCTATGTGACGCGCGGGCCGTACACCGCCGAGCTCAACGTCGATAATCTGTTCGACAAGCTCTATTTCACCCCCGACGCCGACACCTATGCCAATCTCGGGGCCTTGCCCGGCAAGGGGCGGGAATGGCGCGTGACCCTGAAGCGGACGTTCTGATGACCGACCTGTCGATTCCCCGGACCGCGAGCGCCTTCCGGCCCTGGCTGCTGGTCGCCGTCTTCAGCCTGCTGCTGTTCCTGATCACCGCCGCGACCTATTCCTCGCTGGGCGTGGTGATCCCGGCCATGGTGCCGGAGCTGGGCTGGAGCTGGGAGCACGCCTTCCTGGGTTTCACGATCCTGGGGGTCTTCACCGGCCTGTCGTCCTGGTTGCCAGCCATGCTGATCCGCGGGATGGGCGTGCGCGGCGCGATCCTGGTCGGGGTGGCGGTGATGGCGGGCGGGCTGTTCTGCCTGTCGCGGGTCCACGCCCTGCCGATCTACTTCTTCGGGACGGCCCTGTGCGGGATCGGCTTCCAGATGGCGGCCCTGATTCCCGGCACCCACGTGCTGTCGGCGATCTTCAAGGAACGCGCCCTGCCGTTCGGGATCTACTTCACCTTCGGCGCCCTGGGCGGGGTGGCCGGGCCGTGGATGGTGGTCAGCGCGCTCACCGCGACCCACAACGACTGGCGGCTCTACTGGGCCCTGCAGGCCCTGGCGGTCGGCCTGGTCGGCCTGCTGTGCGCCGTGGCGGTGGGCGGGCCGCGCTGGCTGGAGCAGGCGGGCGCCGCGCTGGACCGCGAGCTGGACGCCGAGGCCAAAGCCGGCGTCACGCCGACAGGCGTCTATCACACCGACCACGAATGGAGCGTCCGCGACGCGGTGCGCACGCCGCAGTTCTACGTGCTGCTGGCCGCCTATTTCAGCCACCTGCTGGCCGGCATCAGCGCCGCCAGCCTGACCCAGGCCCACCTGACCCAGCTGGGCGTGGCCGGCGCGGTGGCGGCGGGCATGCTCAGCCTGGAGGGCGGCATGCAGGTGGTCGCCCGCCTGGGCGGCGGCGCGATCGGCGACCGGGTGGACCCGCGCTGGCTGCTGGTCTTCGCCCAGGGACTGCTGGTGGTCGGCCTGCTGGCCCTGTCGCAGGCTACGACGCCGCTGCTGCTGACGCTGTACGCGGTAGGCGTGGGCGTCGGGTTCGGCCTGACCGTGCTGGCCGTCAGCCTGCTGCTGCTGAACTATTTCGGCCGCCGCAACAATGTCGAGCTGTTCTCCCTGACCTGCCTGATCGGGGCGGTGTCGGCGGCCGGGCCGTTCATCGGCGGCGCGATCCGCGACCGCGTCGGCTCGTTCACCCCGGCCTTCGAGCTGTTCGCGGCCCTGACGGCGGTGGTGTTCGTGGCGGCGCTGTTCATGCGCCCGCCGTCCGCGCCCAAGGCCTAGGGCGGGGCTCCGGCCAAAGAAAAGGCCGCCTCGACAGTGTCGAGGCGGCCCGTTCCTGACTTCTGGAGCGCGTGGCTTAGAAGGCGACCTTCAGCGAGGCGGTGACCGTCGCGTGATAGATCTTGCCGTAGTCGCTCTTGTTGGTGTCCGAGTAGCGGAAGTCGGCGCTGATGTGATCGTTGATCGCGGCGGTGACGCCGGCGTTCCAGGTCACGTAGCTGGTCGTCTGGCCGCCGAAGTAGTTCTCGGCGTCGACGTCCTGACGGCCAACGGCGCCGCTCAGGGTCAGCTTTTCTTCCAGCGGGATCGAGCCGTTCAGCTCGTAGTACAGGGCTTCGCCGCCCTTGCCCGGGAATTCCGGCGAGTAGTACAGCGCGGCGCCGACGGTGGCCGGACCGGCCGGGATCGAACCCGCGGCCTTGACTTCGAAGTAGCTGAACGAGCCCGGGGCGCCGTTCTTGTCCTTGTCGTAGCCGTAGTAGATGACGCCGAAGTCCAGCGAAGCCGGGCCGACCGTCGGACGCACGCCGGCGTACAGGTCGATTTCGGTGTCGGGGTTCGGGGTGCCGAAGTCGACGTTCGAGGCCCAGACGCCCGCGTAGCCGATGCCGTAGGTGGCGTCGACGCCGCCGAAGACTTGGCCGTTGGTGTTGGTGTTGCTGATGCCGCGGAAGATGTAGTTGCTGGCGATGCCGGCGTTGTACGAGAGCTTCAGCTCTTCAGCCATCGCGGCGCCGCCCATGGCGACCGAAGCGGCGGCGGCGACCAGCGCCAGTTTCATGAACTTCATGTGTTCTATCCCCTTATTTCGTTTTGCCGACCGAAGGGTTTGGAGCCTTCGCCGTCCAGCGACGCCTGCAAGCGTGTTGTGGCACAACTGGAATAGTCGTGGACTACACCCTAGTTGCAATCGCGATGGTTAAATCGCCAGCAGAAACGGCGCCCCGAGCACAAGGAATAAGCGAAGTGTGACGATTTTGCTGCAGAAGTGGCGTGGGGCGCCACAGTGTCGGGGACGCGGTTGTTTGAGCTTTACCTGCGGCCTCAGCGCATCGTCAGGCTGGCGCCGCCCAGGTGCAGGCCCGCGTCCACCAGCAGGGTTTCGCCCGTGACGTGTTTTGATGCGGGCGAGGCCAGGAACACGGCGGACCCCGCGATGTCCTCGGCGGTGGAGGCGACCTTCAGCGGCGTGGCGGCCGCCGCGCCGGCGCGCAGCCGGTCGACCCGCTCGGCGTCCATGGCCTTGCCGAACCAGGGCGTGTCGATGAAGCCGGGGCAGACGGCGTTGACGCGGATGCGCGGCGCCAGGGCCCGGGCCAGCGACAGGGTCATGGTGGTCAGGGCCCCCTTGGAGGCGGCGTAGGGCACCGACGAGCCGTTGCCGACCACTCCGGCGATCGAGGCGGTGTTGACCACGGCCCCGGGCTGGGGCGCGGCCTCCAGCAGGCTGCGCGCGGCGCGGACCATCTGGAAGGCGCCCACAACGTTGACCGCGTAGAGGCGCAGGAAGTCGTCGGCGTCGACCGCGTCGAGATCGGCGTGGTTGGGCGCGAACTTGGTGATCCCGGCGTTGTTGAACAGCGCGTCGATGCGGCCCGTGCCCGCCGCGGCCTGGGCGATTCGGCGGCAGTCGGCGTCCTGGGCCACGTCGCCCCGGACCAGGACGGCCTTGGCGCCCTCGGCCTCGACCAGCCGGGCGGTCTCCTCGGCCTCGGCGGCGCTGCTGGCGAAGTTGACGACCACCAGGCCGGCGCCGCGCCGGGCGGTCTCCACCGCCATGGCCCGGCCCAGGCCCGTGGAGGCGCCGGTGACCACCACCGTGAAACCGTCGAAATCCCGTCCGCTCATGGTGTTTCCTCGTCCCAACGCTTGTTTGGCGCGACGATAGCGACACCGCGCGCGCTTGTCTCGCGGGGGCGCGGGGCCTAGATGACCGGCCATGACCGAACTTCATGTGACCCAGCTGGGCCAGGTGGTGGAGCCCGCCGCCAGCCCCGACCAGGCCGTCCTCGAGCGCGTGCCCAACCCGCAGAGCGACGTGACCTATCTGGCCCGCTTCGTGGCCCCCGAATTCACCTCGCTGTGCCCGGTGACCGGCCAGCCCGACTTCGCGCACCTGGTGATCGACTACGCGCCCGGCGACTGGCTGATCGAGAGCAAGTCGCTGAAGCTGTATCTGACCAGCTTCCGCAACCACGGCTCGTTCCACGAGGACTGCACGGTCAAGATCGGCCGCAAGATCGTCGAGATCGCCCAGCCGCGCTGGCTGCGCATCGGCGGCTACTGGTATCCGCGCGGCGGCATCCCCATCGACGTGTTCTGGCAGACCGGTCCGGCGCCGGAAGGGCTGTGGGTGCCCGACCAGGGCGTGGCGCCGTATCGCGGCCGGGGCTGATACCGACCGCCAGATAATAAAGAGAAGGGGGGGGGGGGGGGGGGGGGGGGGGGGTGGTGGGGGGGGGGGGGGGGGGGGGGGGGGGGGGGGGGGTGGGGGGGGTGGGGGGGGGGGGGGGGGGGGGGGGGGGGGGGGGGGGGGGGGGGGGGGGGGGGG
>NZ_JBBEUD010000030.1:0-51170 GCF_037402475.1 Caulobacter sp. CCG-8 | reverse complement strand
CGGCCCCGGCCCGCATCGCCGCCGAGAACAACCTGGACCTGTCGAAGGTCGCGGGCACCGGCAAGGACGGCCGCGTGACCAAGGGCGACGCCCTGGCCGCCCTGGAAGCCCGCGCCAACGCCCCGGCCCCGGCCGCCGCTCCCGCCGCGCCGCGTCCGATCCACGAGCGCGAAGAGCGCGTGAAGATGACGCGCCTGCGTCAGACGATCGCCCGCCGCCTGAAGGAGGCCCAGAACACGGCCGCCATGCTGACGACCTTCAACGAGGTCGACATGACGGCGGTCATGGCCCTGCGCAATTCCTACAAGGACGTGTTCGAGAAGAAGCACGGCGTGAAGCTGGGCTTCATGTCCTTCTTCACCAAGGCGGTCGTCGCCGCCCTGAAGGCCGTGCCGGACGTCAACGCCGAGATCGACGGCCAGGACATCGTCTACAAGAACCACTACGACATCGGCGTGGCCGTCGGCACCGACAAGGGCCTGGTCGTCCCGGTCGTCCGCGACGCCGACGCGCTGAGCCTGGCCGAGATCGAGAAGGCCATCGGCGCCCTGGGCAAGAAGGCCCGCGACGGCGCCCTGGCCATCGAGGACATGCAGGGCGGCACCTTCACCATCACCAACGGCGGCATCTACGGCTCGCTGATGTCGACCCCGATCCTCAACGCCCCGCAGTCGGGCATCCTGGGCATGCACGCGATCAAGGAGCGGGCCATGGTGGTCGGCGGCAAGATCGAGGTCCGCCCGATGATGTACCTGGCGCTCAGCTACGACCACCGCGTGGTCGACGGCGCCGGCGCGGTGACCTTCCTGGTGAAGGTCAAGGAAGCCCTGGAAGACCCGCAGCGCCTGCTGCTGGAGCTCTAGTCGCTCTTCAGGAACGAACGGAAAGGGGTCGCGAAAGCGGCCCCTTTTTCGTTGTCGCGGGCCAGCGTTGAGACGCGCGTGGATTTCATGTATCTATGGCTTGTAGATACATCGAGGTCGCGATGACCAAGCTCGATATCCAGCCCCCCCGCGCCAAGCTCTTCACCCACGGCGGCAGCCAGGCCGTTCGCCTGCCCAAGGCCTTTCGGTTCGAAGGGACGGAGGTGACCGTCCGTCGCGAGGGCGACGCGGTGATCCTCGAACCGGTCGCCGCCAAGCCGCCTCGCACACAGGCCGATCTCGACGCGATGTGGGCCCGCATCGACGCGCGAGGCGGCGCCGACTTTCCGGACCGTGAACAGCCGCCCGAACAGGAACGGGAGTTCTGGTGAGCCTGGCGTTGGACACCAACGTCTTCGTAGATCTCATTCGAGGACGGAAGGCGATCATCCGCCAGCGCCGGGACAGGGCGATCCTGGCGGGGGAAACCCTGCTGACCTCGCTGATCGTCTATCACGAGCTACGGTTCGGCGTGGCGCTCAGCCGCGATCCGGTCGGCGAGGCCTTGAACGTGGCCGAGGTCCTGGACGGTGTCGTCATCGAGCCGTTGAACGAGGACGATGTGACGGCCGCCGCCACCGTCAGGGCCAAGCTCAGACCGCATGGAAGTCCCGTCGGGCCCTATGACGTGCTGATCGCCGGCCAGGCCCTGGCGCGCGGCTGGACGCTGGTCACCTCCAACGCCCGTGAGTTCTCCCGCGTCGAGGGCCTGGATATCCAGGACTGGAGCCAGCCATGACCGCCGCCCGCGACCGCCTCTTCCTCCTGCGCCCCGACTGGATCGACCAGGACCGGCCCTGGTTCTGCATGGCCTGCGCGGCGGTCGAGGGCTTCCTCGGCTACTATCCGGCGGTGCGCGAGGCGCTGGACGTGGCCTACCTGCCGTATCCGCGGCCGCGCCGTCCGGTGGCCGACCTGCTGGGCGAGGCGAACCAGAACCTGCCGATGCTGATCCTGGCCGAACCGTTCGAGCATCCCGACCTGCGCGAAGGCGACCTGAACGAGGCCGACGGCCTGTGGTTCGCCACCAACGAGGGGCCCATCACCCGCGTCCTGGCGGCGCGATACCGCGTCTCGCCGCCGCATCCCTGAGGTCGAGGCGGCGCAAACGCACAAGACGCCGCTGACCGAGGCTTTTAACGCACCTGTTGGGTTGATCCTTAAGGCAGAGGCGCTAGGAGTACCCCGCCCAGTCACCCTTGGGAAACCGGGGGACAGGCCCCATTTTCTGTCCGGCGCCGAACGCGGCGCGTCTCAAGGCGAAGATCCATGGCTCAATACGACGTCGTCATCATCGGGGGCGGCCCCGGCGGCTACAACGCGGCGACCCGCGCCGGTCAGCTGGGTCTGAAGACCGCCATCGTCGAAGGACGCGGCAAGCTTGGCGGCACCTGCCTGAACGTCGGCTGCATGCCGTCCAAGGCCCTGCTGCACGCCTCGGAGCTGTACGAAGCCGCCGTCGGCAGCGAGTTCGCCAAGCTGGGCATCGAGGTGAAGCCCAAGCTGAACCTGCCGCAGATGATGGCCCAGAAGGCCGAGAGCGTCGAAGCCCTGACCAAGGGCGTCGAGTTCATCATGAAGAAGAACAAGGTCGAGTACATCAAGGGCTGGGGCCGTATCGACGGGCCCGGCAAGGTGGTGGTGAAGGCCGAGGACGGTTCGGAAACCGTGCTCGAGACCAAGAACATCGTCATCGCCACGGGCTCGGAGCCCACCCCGCTGCCGGGCGTGACCATCGACAACAAGCGCATCGTCGACTCGACCGGCGCCCTGTCGCTGCCGGAAGTCCCCAAGAGCCTGATCGTGATCGGCGCCGGCGTCATCGGCCTGGAGCTGGGCTCGGTCTGGAAGCGCCTGGGCGCGGAAGTGACCGTGGTCGAGTTCCTGGACCGCATCCTGCCGGGCACCGACACCGAAGTGGCCAACGCCTTCCAGAAGATCCTCACCAAGCAGGGCTTCAAGTTCAAGCTGGCCTCCAAGGTCACCGGCGCGGCCGCGACCGACAAGCAGGTCAAGCTGACCGTCGAGCCCGTGGCCGGCGGCGAGGCCGAGACCCTGCAGGCCGACTACGTGCTGGTGGCCATCGGCCGCCGTCCCTACACCCAGGGCCTGGGCCTGGAGACGGTCGGCATCGAGACCGACAAGCGCGGCATGATCGCCAACGACCACTACAAGACCACCGCCCCGGGCGTCTGGGTGATCGGCGACGTCACCTCGGGTCCGATGCTGGCCCACAAGGCCGAGGACGAGGCCGTGGCCTGCATCGAGCTGATCGCGGGCAAGGCCGGCCACGTGAACTACGACATCATCCCGGGCGTCATCTACACCTCGCCGGAAGTCGCCACGGTCGGCAAGACCGAGGAGGACCTCAAGGCCGCGGGCGTCGCCTACAAGGTCGGCAAGTTCCCGTTCCTGGCCAACAGCCGCGCCAAGATCAACCACGAGACCGACGGCTTCGTGAAGGTGCTGGCCGACGCCAAGACCGACCGCATCCTGGGCTGCCACGCCGTGGGTCCCAATGTCGGCGACATGATCGCCGAGATCTGCGTGGCCATGGAGTTCGGCGGCTCGTCGGAAGACGTGGCCCGCACCTGCCACCCGCACCCCACCCGCGCCGAGGCCTTCCGCCAGGCGGCGATGGGCGTCGAAGGCTGGACGATGCAGGCCTAGCGCCCTGTCGCAAACTTAACGAGCGTTCGCGCTCGACTGGACGTAGAGTGGCGGGGTTTCGAGAGGAGCCCCGCCATGCTTTTGTCCGCCCTGCTGCTGGCTTCGGCCGTCCACGTCGCGCCGCCCGTGACGGGCGACAAGATCGTCTCCGACCTGCCGGCCAGCTATTACGCCTCGATGCAGGAGGCCCTCGACGCCGCCAAGGCGCGGGCGGCCTGCCGGAACAAGGGTCTCGAGTTCGCGGTCGACGCGGCGCCCCCGCCCCGGACCATGGTCCGGAAACTCGGCGACCTGCCGCCGGCCAACCACACCCTGACCGTCCTGCGCAGCGTCGACGGCTGCCCGGCGTCCTCGACCGTCCGTTTCAACGTGGACCTGCCGGCCGGGCGCTAGGTCCGGCCCGATCGGCACGAAAAAGCCCCGCCGGGGGCAAATCCGGCGGGGCTGGTACGCTAAGCTACGAGGGGAGGAGACGCCCTCCTACGCACGCGAGGGCGGTACGCTTACTGAACCTTAGAATTCTTCCCAGTCGTCGCTGCTCGGCTGCGCCGAACCCGCGAAGGCGGCCAGCTTGGCCTGGGCGGCCTTGACCGGGTTGGCGCCGGGACGGCTGGCCGACGTGGCCGGGGCGACAGCGGGGCGCGGGGCCGGACGCGACACCTGGGTCGGCGCCGGAGCGGCGCGACGAGTGGTGGAGCCCACGGCGGCGCTGGCGCCGCCCACCTGGAACCGGCCGATCATCTGCATCAGGCCGTTGGCCTCGCCCTTCAGGGCGTGGCTGGCGGCGGTCGATTCCTCGACCATGGCGGCGTTCTGCTGGACGGTCTGGTCCATCTGGTTGACGGCGGCGTTGACCTGGTTGAGGCCGGTGGCCTGCTCCTGGCCCGAGGCGGCGATCTCGCTGACCAGGCCGTCGATCTCGCTGACCTTGCCGACGATGGCCTGCAGGGCGTCGCCCGTCTGGCCGACCATCGACACGCCCTGGCTGACCTGCTGCGAGGAGGTCGAGATCAGGGTCTTGATCTCCTTGGCGGCGTCGGCCGAGCGCTGGGCCAGGGCCCGCACTTCCTGGGCGACGACGGCGAAGCCGCGGCCGGCGTCGCCGGCGCGAGCCGCCTCGACGCCCGCGTTCAGGGCCAGCAGGTTGGTCTGGAAGGCGATCTCGTCGATCACGCCGATGATCTGGCTGATCTCCTGCGACGACTTCTCGATCTCGTTCATGGCGTCGACGGCGCCGCGCACCACCACGGCCGAGCGTTCGGCGTCCGAACGGGTCGAGGTGACGACGCGCGAGGCTTCGACGGCGCCGGCCGACGAGCGCTTCACCGTGGCGGTGATCTCGTCCAGGGCGGCGGCGGTCTCTTCCAGGCTGGCGGCCTGCTGCTCGCTGCGGCGCGACAGGTCGTCGGCGGCCGAGGCGATCTCGTCCGAGCCGGCGCCGATGCCGTTGGCGGCGTGGACGATGGTGCGCATCGCCTCTTCCATCTGGGCGATGGCGCCGTTGAAGTCGTTCTGCAGGCGCTGGTAGGCCGGCGGGAACTGGGCGTCGACGCGATAGGTCAGGTCGCCGTCGGCCAGGCGGGTCAGGCCCGTGGCGATGTTCTCCATGACGAAGGCCTGCTCGCGGGCGGCGGCCTCGGCGGCCTCCTGGTTGCGGCGGCGCTCGGCCTCGGTCTCGGCGCTGGCGCGCTGCTGGGCGGCCTCGGCGGTGCGCAGGGCCAGGGCGTTGTCCTTGAACACCTGGACCGAGCGGGCCATGCCGCCGACCTCGTCCTTGCGCTGGGCGCCGACGACCTCGACGTCCACCGAACCCTGGGCCAGGACTTCCATGGTCTTGGACAGGCCCGACAGCGGGGCCGAGATCTTCGAGCGGCCGATCCACAGGGCGAAGACCAGGGCGGCGGCCGAGGCGACCAGGCCGAAGACGATCGACATCAGGGTGCCGGTCTGGGCGGCCTTGTCGGCCTTGGCCACCATGGCCCGGGTCTCGTCGCTGTGGGTGTTGGTGTAGTGCGAGACGTCCTTGCTCAGGCTGGCGATGTCCGGGTCGATCACGCCCATGACCATCTTGGCCGCGTCGTTGGCGTTCTGCAGGCCCAGGTCCGCGCCCTGGCGGGCGCTGGAATAGACGCGGTCCAGACGGGTCTGGTAGTCGGCGACGCGCTTGGCCTCGTCGGCGTCGGCGGCCTTGATCTTGCCCAGCGAGACCTTGGCTTCCTTGTAGGCGGAGTCGATCTCGTCGCTGGCGGCCTTGGCCTCGGGCGAGGCGGCGTCGTTGGCGATGGTGCGATAGGCGGCGTAGCCGATCGTCGCCACGCGGCGATTGAAGCGCGAAGCCTCCAGCTCGGCCGGGGCGCGCTGTTCGACGAGCACCTTGGTGGCGGCTTCCGACACCTTGGCCTGCCAGGCGGCCACGCCGGTGATCGACAGGGCGACCACGGTCAGGATGACGGCCGGCAGGGCCACCTTGGTGGAAATCTTCAGATCGTCGAACTTCATCGCAAACCTCATGTCCGGGTGTCCCCGTCGAGAAAGGGCGGGGGGCCGGTCTTGAGGCCAAGAGCCGCGAACGCCGTAAAAACGCGGTTAACTGCCAGGCTTGGGCCGGTGTTGAGCGACGGAATGTCACAGGTCGGAGCAAATCGGCCGGCCTGAATCTGCCTCCATAGATCGTCGCGACATCGATCTTTCAACCTAATCGTGTATAGCTGAGCCGCACCGAAAAACGCGCGCGCCGCACGATCCTGGGGAGATGCACATGAGCGAGTCGAGCCGGCCCAACATCCTGCTGATCACCTGCGACCAGTACCGCTTCCCGCGGTTCTCCTACGGGCCCGAGGCGGGCTTCGCCGAGCCGCTGAAGCGAATCCTCGGCTTCCAGCGCGAGGACGACCGCCACAATCCGTACGCCAAGTACTTCCCCGGCCTGCTGGCCCTGCGCCAGAACGCGGCCCTGCTGCGCAACCACACCATCGCCGCCAGCGCCTGCACGCCCAGCCGCGCGACGATCTACACCGGCCAGTACGGGACCAAGACCGGCGTCACCCAGACCGACGGCCTGTTCAAGAGCGGCGACTCCTACAACTTCCCCTGGCTGGCGGCCGACGGCATCCCCACCCTGGGGACCTGGATGCGAGCGGCAGGCTACTCGACCCACTATTTCGGCAAGTGGCACGTCAGCAATCCGCCCGAGCACTCGCTGGACCGCTACGGCTTCGACGACTGGGAGGAGTCGTATCCCGAGCCCCACGGGGCGGCGATCAACAATCTGGGCGTCTATCGCGACGCGGGCTTCACCGACCAGGCCTGCGCCTTCATCCGCCGCAAGGCCCTGGCCCTGAACTACAACCGCGTCCAGGCCGTCGAGCAGGCCCAGGACCCCTACGCCAACGGTCCCGACCCGGCGGACATCCCGCCCTGGTTCGCGGTGGCCTCGTTCACCAACCCGCACGACATCGCCACCTATCCGGCGGTGATCGCCCAGGCCCTTCCGACCCCGGACAATTCGGGGACCCAGTCGATCTTCGGCCCGCTGACGATCCCGCTGGAGGGCCAGAAGACCCCGCCGCCGACCGCCGGCACGCTGCAGATCGCCCTGAACCCGCTGGACTTCCCCCAGGACTGCGCCCTGGCCTCGCCCACCCAGAACGAGTCCCTGGCCGACAAGCCCGGCTGCCAGCGCGACTACGCCTACAAGGTGGGCCTGGCCCTGAACGCCAAGACCGGGTTCAACATCATCAACGGCGTGCAGTCGCAGCTGCATGACACCTTCCCCAACGCGCCCACCCTGCCGGGCCAGGACGAGCGGTCGTTCGAGAACGCCGTGAAGGCCTCGCTGAAGGGCACGATCCCGTTCCAACTGAGCGCCGATCCGGACGGCTACGCCGTGCAGTTCCTGCAGCTGTACGCCTGGCTGCACACGGTGGTCGACACCCACATCGCCGCCGTCCTGAAGACGCTGGAGGAAACCGGCCAGGCAGGGAACACCATCGTCATCTTCCTGGCCGACCACGGCGAGTACGGCGCGGCGCACGGCATGATGATCGAGAAGTGGCACACGGCCTATCAGGAGGCCCTGCACGTGCCGGTGATCGTGCGGTTCCCGCCCTCGACCGGGATCGTCGAAGACGAGCCGGGGACGGGGGAGGGGCCGTTGGGCTACACGCCGCGCCAGATCGACGCCCTGACCAGCCACATCGACATCCTGCCCACCGTGCTGGGCCTGGCGGGGGTGACGGCGCAGCAGCGCGAGACGATCGCCAAGGCCCTGGGCCGCCAACGCCCCGTGCCGCCCCTGCCGGGCGTGGACCTGTCGGGCCTGCTGAAGGGCGACACCGACACGGTGGTCGAGCCGGACGGGCGCGAGCGCCAGGGCGTGCTGTTCATCACCGACGACGAGATCACCGCGCCCCTGGCCTCGAACGACGACCCGGCCAATCTCAAGTGCGACAAGGAGTTCGAGGTCTACAAGGCCGTGGTCGCCGCCGTGAACGCCCAGAACCCGTCGCTGGACCTGGCCCCGGGCCCGGTGCGGCAGCCCAACCACGTGCGCTGCGTGCGGACCAAGGCCTACAAGCTGAACCGCTATTTCGACCCGTCCGGCCAGGCGCCCCAGGAGTGGGAGATGTACGACCTGACGCGGGATCCGAACGAGGCGGTGAACCTGGTGGAGGTCGGGCGCTCGCCGCCCACCGCCCGCGCCGACCTGCCGTCGCCGTTCGTACGGGCGGCGGTGCAGACCGAGGCGGACCGGCTGGCGGCGCTGCTGGCGCAACTGGAGGCGCGGGATCTGTAGCGGTCCGCCTCCTTAACCGTTGTCATCCCGGAAAGCGCGCAGCGCTTGTCCGGGACCCAGGTGAACCGCACCGCGCCAGCCCAGTCCCCTGGGTCCCGGACAGCCTCTGCGAGGCTTCCGGGATGACAACGAAAATGGATTGTGGTTCTGCCGCTAGGCCCGCGGATGCGCCTTGCCGTACGCGGCCAGCAGCCCCGCCGCGTCGACCTGGGTGTACCGCTGCGTCGTTGACAGCGAGGCGTGGCCCAGCAGGTCCTGGATCGAGCGCAGGTCGGCGCCGGCGCCCAGCAGGTGGGTGGCGAACGAATGGCGCAGGGCGTGGGGCGTGGCGCGGTCGCTCAGGCCCAGGCGGCCGCGGAGGTTCTGCATGGTCGCCTGGACGTGGCGCGGCGACAGCGGCCCGCCGCGCTTGGCCCGGAACAGCGGATCGTCGGGCCCCAGGGCGAAGGGCAGGGCGGCCAGATAGGCGTCGACCCGTTGGCGGACGACGTCCAGCACCGGCACGATCCGGGTCTTGCCGCCCTTGCCGGTGATGCGCAGGCTGTCGGCCAGGGGCGCGTCGCGACGGGTCAGGGACAGGCCCTCGGAGATCCGCAGGCCGCAGCCCCACAGCAGGGTCAGCACGGCCTCGTCGCGGGTCACCTCCCAGTCCTCGCGGTCGGGGTCGAGGGAGAGCTCGGCGATCAGGCCGTGGGCCTGGTCCTCGGAGACCGGACGCGGAGCGCCGACCTTGATGCGCGGGCCGCGCACCAGGCCGACGGCGGCGTTGGGCGTGTCGAGGCGATGATCGAGGAAGCGGTGGAAGGCGCGGATCGACGACAGGCTCTGCGACAGCGAGCGGGGTGACAGCCCGTCCCTGTCTTGAGAAGAGGGGCCGCGCTCGCCGGGGTCGCGGCGGAAGGCCAGGTAGGCGCGCAGCTCGGCGGCGGCGATGGTCCCCATGTCGGCGACCGACAGGGCCTCGCCGCGATGGCGCTCCAGGAAGTTCAGATAGGCCAGGACGTTGTCGCCATAGGCCCGCACGGTGCGCGGCGAGGCGCGCTTCTCGTGGGCCAGATGGTCCAGCCAGGCGGTCAGGGCGGTGCGGGCGGTTGAGGTGTGGGCGCTCATCCTTGCCGCCCCCCGACCGTCATCCTCGGACTTGTTCCGAGGACCCCTGCTTCAGCGGAGTTGTCGTCGCAGGGCGCGCGCGGCGTCGGCGGCGTCTCGTTCGGAAACGGCAACATGGCGGACATAGGGGTCCTCGGAACAAGTCCGAGGATGACGGGTCTCACAGGATCGGCCAGCGCTCGGCCGTGCGCTCGACGACGCGGGCCAGGAAGGCGACCAGCTCCGAGCCCATGTCGGCCGTGAAGCCCTCGGGGTCGGACGAGCCGAAGGCCAGCAGGCCCTGGCGCGAGGGCTCCCACAGGGCCATGCGGACGATGGCCATGCTCTTGATCTGTTCGATGCGGTCGCCGAACAGGCCCAGGGCCGGGGCGTGGAAGCCCATGCGGGCCACGCCGTGGTCGCCCATGGTCATGTCGATCTGGCCGGCGATCAGGCCGTGCCAGCCGGCGGGCACGCGGCCGGGGCCTTCCAGCACCACGACGCCGGCGGTCAGGCCGAAGCGCAAGGTCGCCATGTCGTCGACCCGGCGGGCCAGGTCGGAATGGTTGCGGGCGTCCAGCAGGTCGATGACCGCGGCATGGGTCTGGGCCTGGGCCGAGAAGTTGGCGCGGGCGGTGGCCTCGATCTGGCGGCGGAACGTGGCCTCGCGCTCGTGGGCGGCCGAGACCCGGGCCAGGGCGGCGGGGCCGAAGTCGACGATATTGCTGGCGTCCGGACGCAGGCCCAGGTCGCTGAGCAGGTCGGGATCGCCGTGCAGGAAATCGGGCTCGGCGCGCAGGAAGTCGCGGATCAGCGCCGGGTCGACCGCCGGGAACAGCTTGGCTTGCGTCGCGTCGCTCATGGGGTCGGCCCTACTCCGTTCACACTTCGTCCCCATATCGTTCACAACAGGAGACAGGGTCGATGAAGCCCCAAGTCGGTTAACAGCGGCTTGATGGGACGGCGACGGGTCCTCTCGACCTGGGGACGTTTCCAAGGCAGAACCCAAGCTTCCCCGATGTCTGGTCCCATGCCCCGCATAGCCTCCGTCCTGTTGCCCATGCCGCTGCCCGAGGCGTTCGACTACGCCGAGCCGGAAGGCCTGGGGCTGGAGGTCGGCGACCACGTGACGGTGCCCCTGGGGCCGCGCGTGATTCGCGGCGTGGTCACCGCCCTGCGCGACGGGACCGGCGGCAACCGGCCGCTGAAACCCGTCCTGGAACGGGTGGACGACCCGCCCCTGCCGCCCGGCGTGCTCAGCTTCATCGAGTGGGCGGCGCGCTATTCGGTCGACATCCCCGGCTGGCCCCTGGCCATGGCCCTGCGCGGCCTGCGCCATCCGCCGGCCAAGCCCGACAAGGCCCTGGCCCTGACCGGGACCCAGCCGGCCCGCATGACCCCCGCACGGCTGAAGGTGCTGGCCGCCGCCGAGCAGGGTCCGATGGCCTCGGGCGCCCTGGCGACCGCCGCCGGCGTCTCGGCGGGCGTCGTGAAGGGGCTGGTCGACGAAGGGGCGCTGGCCGTCACCTGGCTCGAGCCCGACACCAGCTTCCCCCAGCCCGACCTGTCGCGCCCGCCCCAGACCCTCAATCCCAGCCAGCAGGCCTCGGCCGACGTCCTGGCCGAGATGCTGGCGGCCGGCGGCTTCCAGGCGGCCCTGCTGGACGGGGTGACCGGCTCGGGCAAGACCGAGGTCTATCTGGAGGCCGTGGCCGCCGCCCTGGCCGCCGATCCCGAAAGCCAGGTGCTGATCCTGCTGCCCGAGATCGCCCTGACCCAGGCGGTGCTGGCCCGCTTCGAGGCGCGGTTCGGCGCCGCCCCCGTCGAGTGGCACTCGGCCGTCTCACCGCCCAGGCGCCGCCGGGCCTGGGAGGGCGTCGCCACCGGCAAGGCGCGGATCGTGGTCGGCGCCCGCTCGGCCCTGTTCCTGCCGTTCCGCAAGCTGCGGCTGGTGGTGGTGGACGAGGAGCACGACGGCAGCTTCAAGCAGGAGGAGGGCTTCATCTACCAGGCCCGCGACCTGGCCGTGGCCCGCGCCAAGATCGAGGGGGCGCTGGTGGTGCTGGCCTCGGCCACGCCGTCGCTGGAAAGCCTGTGGAACGCCCAGCAGGGCCGCTATCGCTGGCTGCGCCTGTCGGCCCGCCACGGCGCGGCCCAACTGCCCGACATCGGCCTGATCGACATGCGCGAGACCCCGCCGGAACCGGGCCGCTGGCTGTCGCCGCCGCTGGTCAAGGCGGTGTCGGTGGCCCTGTCGCGAGGGGAACAAAGTCTACTGTTCCTGAACCGTCGGGGCTATGCGCCCCTGGTGCTGTGCAGGGCCTGCGGCGAGAAGATGAAGTCGCCCGACACCGACAGCTGGCTGGTCGAGCACCGCTATACCGGCCGCCTGGTCTGCCACCTGACGGGCTTCTCGATGAAGAAGCCCGAGGCCTGCCCGCACTGCGGGGCCAAGGACAGCCTGACCTCGATCGGCCCCGGCGTGGAGCGGGTCGAGGAGGAGGCGCGCCACCTGTTCCCCGACGCGCGGATCGCGGTGTTCTCGTCCGACACGGTGTTCGACGCGGCCGGGGCGCGGACCCTGGTCGACAGCATGGCGGCGGGCGAGATCGACATCCTGGTGGCCACCCAGGCGGCGGCCAAGGGCCACAACTTCCCCAACCTGACCCTGGTGGGCGTGGTGGACGCCGACCTTTCCTTACGCGGCGGCGACCTGCGGGCCGGGGAGCGGACGTTCCAGCTGCTGGCCCAGGCGGCGGGCCGGGCAGGAAGGCACGAGAAGCCGGGCCGGGCGCTGCTCCAGACCTATTCGCCCGAGCACGGCGTGCTCCAGGCCCTGAAGGCCCAGGACCGCGACGCCTTCGTCGAGGCTGAGATGATGATGCGCCAGGAGGCTGGCCTGCCGCCGTTCGGCCGCTTGGCGGCGGTGATCGCCACCGGCCCCGATCCCGTGGCCCTGGAGGACTACTGCAACGCCCTGGCGGCCGCGACGCCCAACGCCGAGGGCGTCGAGGTCTTCGGCCCCGCCGACGCGCCGCTGGCCCTGGTGCGCGGGCGGCGGCGCAAGCGCTTCCTGGTGCGGGCCGAGCGATCGGTCGACCTGCAGGGCTTCCTGGCCGCCTGGCGCGCGCGGGCCAAGGTCCCGAACTCGGTGCGCGTGGTGTTCGACGTGGACCCGTACAGTTTCTTGTAGGGCCGCGCCCGGAACAGGGGACACACACTCACGGCCAAACGCGATGCGAACCTGGCGCGGCCTTGGGGTGAGTGTGTGTCCCCACCTTCGGTCGCGTCCTAAACCGGTTCCTTCTCCAGCACCGGCTCCGGCCCAGGCTGCCTACCCCGCAGGGGCAGCTCCGGGATCAGGAAGATCACCACCAGGCCCAGGGCGATCACGATCAGCCCGGCGGCGAACACGCCGGTGATGGCGTGGGTCAGGGCCTGGGCCAGGGCGGGGTCGGCGTGGCGGGCCGCGCCCCCAGCGCCATTGGGGGCCGTGGCCTTCAGGGTCATGCCCTGCAGCTGGCCCAGGTCCAGCCCCTGGCCCTCGCTGGCCAGGCGGTGGGTCAAGAGGGCGCCGAACACCGCCACCCCGATCGTCGAGCCGATCTGGCGGAAGAACTGGTTGGAGCTGGTGGCCACGCCGATGTCGCGCACCTCGACGGCGTTCTGGGTGGCCAGGTTGAACATGCTCTGGCCGGGGCCCAGGCCCAGGCCGACGATGGCCATCCGCCAGCACAGGTCCATCAGGGTGGTGTGGGCGGTCACCCGGGTCAGCAGGCCGATGCCGACCAGCAGCAGCACCGCCCCGGCGATCATCAGCGGCTTGTAGCGGCCGGTCTTGCTGGCGATCTGGCCGGCGGCGGTGGAGGCCACGATCAGCCCGCCCATCAGCGGCAGGATGGCCAGGCCCGAGGTGGTGGCGTCCACGCCGAGCCCCAGCTGCATGTAGAGCGGCAGGAAGGTCACCACGCCCAGGAAGGCCACCGAGATCAGGAAGCCGGCCAGGTTGGAGGTGGCGAACACCCGGTTGCGGAACAGGCGCAGCGGCACCAGCGGGTTGCTGACCTTGGTCTCGATGAACAGGAACGCGCCCAGGGCCACGGCGGCGAAGGCGAACAGGCCCAGGCTCTGGGGCGAGCTCCAGGCGAAGTCGTGGCCGCCCAGGCTCAGCGCCAGCAGCAGCGGCACGAAGGCGGCGACCAGCAGGATCGCGCCCGCCACGTCGACCGCGCCGGAGCTGCGGTGATGCAGCGGCGGCATCTTCACCAGGATCATGAACAGGGACAGCAGGCTGAGCGGCAGGTTGACGTAGAACACCCAGCGCCAGCCGGCGATCACGTGCGAGCCCAGATGCACCGTGCCGTGGTCGGTGAAATAGCCGCCGATCAGCGGGCCCAGCACGCTGGCCAGGCCGAACACCGAGCCGAAGATGCCGGCGAACTTGCCCCGCTCGCGCGGCGGATAGAGGTCGGCGATGATCGCGAAGGCGGTGGTGAACAGCGCCCCGCCGCCGATCCCCTGCAGGGCGCGGAAGACGATCAGCTGGACCATGCCGCTCATGCCCAGCACGTTGCCGAACTCGCCCGACAGGCCCGACAGCCACGAGCCGGCCAGGAAGATGGCGATGCCCGACAGCAGCACCGGCTTGCGCCCGTAGATGTCGCCCAGCTTGCCCCAGATCGGCACCATGACCGTCGAGCTCAGCAGGTAGGCGGTGGTCACCCAGGCGTAGAGGGTCAGGCCGTTCAGCTCGGCGATGATCCGCGGCATGGCCGTGGAGACCACGGTCTGGTCCAAGGCGCTGAGCAGGAACACGATCATCAGCCCGGCCAGGGTGGTCCGGCGCTCGGTGTCGGTGAAGGTCTGGGCGGTCGTCATCGCATCCCCCTGCGGTGTCGCGCCGCTACATGCGGTCGCGTGGGGCGGTCCGCAAGTCGGAACGTGGGGGAAAGAAGGGGGCTCCCGCGAGAGCCCCCTCAGTCGCTACGCGACAGCTCCCCCCGAGGGGGAGCATCTGCTCGAACTGGATCCTCCCCCTCCGGGGGGAGGTGGCCCGGAGGGCCGGAGGGGGTTACTTCCCCCGTCCCCGCCGCCGCGACAGCATGTTCAGCCCCTCGACCCCGGCCGAGAAGGCCATGGCGGCGTAGATGTAGCCCTTGGGCACATGCACCCCGAAGCCCTCGGCGATCAGCACCGCCCCGATCATCAGCAGGAAGCCCAGGGCCAGCATGACGACGGTGGGGTTGTCGTTGATGAAGTTGGCCAGCGGGTCGGCGGCCAGCAGCATCACGGTCACGGCCACGATCACGGCGATGATCATCACCGGCAGGTGGTCGGTCATGCCCACCGCGGTCAGGATCGAGTCGATCGAGAACACCAGGTCCAGCAGGATGATCTGGAAGATCGCCCCGCCGATGTTGGAGATCGCCGCCGTCTTCACGTCGGGCGCGGCCTCCCCGGCGTCCGGATCGACGTTGTGGTGGATTTCCTTGGTGGCCTTCCAGATCAGGAACAGGCCGCCGGCGATCAGGATCAGGTCGCGCCACGAGAAGGCCGTCTCGAAACTCGGTTCCCCGTGGGAGAGCGGCCCGGTCAGGCCTAGGTCGAACACCGGGGCGGTCAGGCCCACGATGAAGGCGATGGTCGAGAGCAGGACCAGCCGCATGATCAGGGCCAGGGAGATGCCGATCCGACGCACCCTCTGTCGATGTTCGGGCGGCAGCTTGTTGGAGAGGATGGAGATGAACACCAGGTTGTCGATGCCAAGCACGACTTCCATGACGATCAGCGTGACCAGGGCGGCCCAGACGGCTGGGTCCGCGGCGAGGTGAAGGAGTTCGTTCATCGTACCGATCTAGGTTCCGGTTCGGAAAACGCGCCATCGCCTCCCCCTCAAGAGGCGCCGTTCATGCAAGGAACGCGACGGAAGCCCCCAGGCTTCGCCGAACCGAGAATCGAGATGATGCCCGACGCCGCCAATATCAAGCCCCTGACGGCCCTTCGGTTCTTCGCCGCCTTCTGGGTGGTGATGTACCACTATTGGCCGAACCTCTCGGCGGCGGTCCCGCCGGCGGTGATCGGCAAGGGCTATCTGGGCGTCGAGGCCTTCTTCACCCTGTCGGGCTTCATCCTCTGCCACGTCTATCTTCAGGGCGTGGGGAGGGGGACCTTCCGCTACGGCGACTTCCTGTGGAACCGGCTGGCGCGGGTCTATCCGCTGCACCTAGCCACCCTGGCGGGCGTGGGTCTGATGGCCTTCGCCGCCGGCCTGGCCGGGATCGCCGTCGACCCGAACATGCTGGCCTGGAACGCCCTGCCGGCCAACCTGCTGCTGGTCCAGGCCTGGGGCTTCGCGCCGGTGTCGGGCTGGAACCATCCGTCGTGGTCGATCTCGGCCGAGTGGTTCGCCTATCTCTGCTTCCCGGCCTTCGCCTGGGCCGCCTGGCGGCTGCGCGACCGGCCGCGCCTGGCGGTCGGCCTGGCCCTGGCCCTGATCGCCGGCCTCTATCCGCTGTTCCAGACCCTGGCGGGCTTCCCGCTGACCGAGGCGACCATCCGCTGGGGCTTCCTGCGCATCGTGCCGTGCTTCGCCTACGGCTGCGCCCTGCACGCCCTGTGGCGCTCGGGCGCGGTCACCGGCCGATTCTCGGGGATCGGCGCCTGCCTGGCGGGCGCCGCGGCGCTGCTGGCGGTGCACTTCCAGGCGCCCGATCAAGTGATTGTCATGACGCTGGGCGCCCTGATCGTCACCCTGGCCGGCCTGGCCGCCACGGGCTCGTCCTTCGCGACCCAGGCCCCGCTCGTGTACTTGGGTGAGATCAGCTACTCGACCTACATGATCTGCATCCCGTGGAAGATCCTGGCGGTCAACGCCGCGGAGAAGCTTCTCAAGATCGATGGAGATCAGCTGCCGCTCTATGCTTGGCTGTTAATCGTCGCCGCACTGGTGCCGCTGTCGGCGCTGTCGTATCACATCATCGAAAAGCCGATGCGTGAGCGCATGAAAGCTTGGGCGAACGGCTGGCGGGAGCGACGACCTGCCACGGCAAAAGCCGGATAAACGGTCTTTTCATCTTTCCCTGCGAGGGTTATCCCTTAACCCTAGTGACGCGGGGAGTACCCACAGCATGACGAAACGGACGAGAACCCTCCTGGGTTCCCTGGCCGCTGCCGCCATGATCAGCCTCGTGCCGATGTCCGGCGCGGTCGCTGACGGGTATTGGCAGTGCGTTCCGTTCGCGCGTCTGATGTCGGGTATCCAGATCTTCGGCGACGCCCGCACGTGGTGGTCGCAAGCCGTCGGCAAGTACGACACCGGCTTCGTGCCCCGCGCCGGCGCGGTGCTCTGCTTCAAGCCGACCGCCCGCATGAACCTCGGCCACGTCGCCTTCGTCAGCCAGGTGCTGACCGACCGCGTGATCCAGGTGACCCACGCCAACTGGTCGGTGATCGACGGCGGCCGCGGCCAGATCGAAAAGGACGTCACCGTGGTCGACGTGTCGCCGGCCGGCGACTGGAGCCAGGTCAAGGTCTGGTACGATCCGATCCGCGACCTGGGCACCACGGTCTATCCGACCCACGGCTTCATCTACCAGAACAACCAGGCGGTCACGATCGCCGCCGCCACCAGCAAGCTGGCCCTGGCCCAGAACGCCGCCGTCTCGCTGGCCAAGTCCGCCGCCAACCAGGTCGCCGCCTCGGTGCGGGTCTCCTCGCCGCTGGACATGATCAACCAGGCCGCCGACTCGACCGACCGCATCGCCGCCCTGATCGCCCAATCCCAGGGCTCGGGTCCGCCGCAAGACGCCGACAAGCCGCAAGCCACGCGTTGACGTGGTGCGCGCTCTGGGCCATGCCCGGCGCGTGAACAAGGTTCCACATCCATGCTGAGGGTGCTGCGCCACGGCGCGCCGGGCTTCGAACCCGGCGGCTTGACGCCCGACTGGGCGCTGCCCGCCGACGCGGTGTGGATCGAGCTGGTCAGCCCCACCCGCGCCGAGGAAGTGGCCGTCGAGAAGTCGATCGGCCTGTTGCTGCCCACCCGCGAGGAGATGGCCGAGATCGAGGCCTCCTCGCGCCTCTACCAGGAGGACGGCGGCACGTTCATGACCGCCACGGTGCTGGTCAACGCCGACGGCGACCTGCCCACCGCCGCCCCGGTGACCTTCGTCCTGACCGGCGACCGGCTGGTGACCATCCGCTATGTCGAGCCCAAGTCGTTCGCGGTGTTCGCCGCCCAGGCCGAGCGCCAGCCCAGCCTTTGCCCCAGCGGGGCCCAGACGTTCCTGGGCCTGCTGGACGCGGTGATCGACCGCACCGCCGACATCCTCGAGCGCACCTCGTCCGACGTCGAGGCCCAGTCGCGGGCCATCTTCGGCCGCCCGCGCGGCGCGGCGTTCGAGGCGATCCTCAACCGCCTGGGCCGGGCCCAGATCGTCAATTCCAAGGCCCGCGACAGCCTGGTCAGCCTGGCCCGCCTGCTCAGCTTCGCCTCGCTGGCCGCCCAGTTCGAGGGCGACAAGGAGCTGCGCGACCACCTGAAGTCGCTGCAGCGCGACGTCCAGTCGATCACCGACCACGCCGGCTACCTGTCGGGCAACATCACCTTCCTGCTCGACGCGGCCCTGGGCCTGATCAACATCGAGCAGAACGCCATCTTCAAGATCTTCTCGGTGTTCTCGATCGTGTTCCTGCCGCCGACCCTGATCGCCGGCATCTACGGCATGAACTTCACGCACATGCCCGAGCTGGCCTGGCTGCACGGCTATCCGTTCGCCCTGGTGCTGATGGTCATGGCGGCGGCCGGGCCGCTGCTGTGGTTCAAGCGGCGCGGATGGCTTTGAGTTTTCTCGACAAACTGAACGTTTCCTTAAAGATGGCGTGACACGGTTCGGCGAAAAGAGCCGTGACATGCCCGCCGCCCCCTCCAGCCGTCAGACCCCCCAGCAGACCCTGATCCGCACGCTCGCGCCCAAGGCGCTGAAGGCCGCGATCGAGGCGCACGCGCGCTATCTGAAGGGGCTGCCGGCCGGGACCCGCGCCAACCTCTCCTATGTCGATCTCGACAATGTCAGCCTGGAGGGTGTCGACCTTTCCGAGGCCGACCTGACCGGCGCGCGCCTGTCCGGCGCCCTGCTGGCGCGGGCGGTGCTGACCCGGGCCACGCTGTACGGGGCCGACCTGCGCGACGCCGACCTGCGCGACGCCAACCTCGCGCGCTGCGACCTGCGCGGCGTCTGCCTGCGCGGGGCCAACCTGGCCGGGGCCGACCTGTCGGGCTGCGACCTGCGCGAGGGCGTCACCGCCACCCAGGACAGCATCGACGGCTTCAAGATCCTGCGGCACCGCGAACGGCGCGGCGAGCTGGACCGCGCCGTGACGCGCGGGGCGCGGCTGGACGGCGCCCAGCTGGGCGACGCCTTCACCCGGGTGGCCGACCTGACCGACGCCGACCTGGCCGGGGTCAGCCTGCAGGGGGCGCGGCTGAACCGGGCCACCCTAAACGGGGCCGACCTCTCGCGGGCCAACCTCTACAACGCCGACCTCAGCGGCGCCTCGCTGCGCCGGGCCGTGCTGTCGGGCGCCGACCTGGCCGGGACCACCTTCGACGGGGCCGACCTGACCGAAGTGCTGCGCGCCCCGCCGCCGATCATCTATGTGGACGACGCGCCCCTGCACGAGGTGCTGGAGGCGCACGAGCTGTTCGTGACCAGCGACGGTCGCGACGGCGCCCCGGCCAAGGCGCCCTCGACCGACTTCCGGCCGCTGCGCCGGCTGCGCGGACGGCGCCTGGCCGGCCTCTCGGCGCCGGGCGCGATCTTCTTCGGCATGGACCTGGAGAACGTCCAGCTGCAGGGCGCCAACCTGGCCGACGCCGACCTGCGCGGGGTCAATCTGCGCGGGGCCGACCTGCGCGGCGCGCGCCTGGTCGGGGCCCAGCTGTCGCGGGCCGACCTTTCCGGCGCCAAGCTGGGGCCGCTGGACATCGCCCAGGGCCGCGTCCTGCGCGCCGACCTCAGCCGCGCCGTGCTGCGTGGCGCCGACCTGACCGGGGCCAGCGCCCGCCGGGTGCGCCTGATCGAGGCCGACCTGACCCGCTGCAAGCTGGACGGCTGCGACCTGACCAGCGCGGAGCTGCCCGAGGGGTTCGCGCTCTAGCGCCCCGGCCCCAAAAGGTTGTCATCCCGGAAAGCGCGCAGCGCTTGTCCGGGACCCAGGTGGGCCGCACCGCCTTCGCCCAGTCTCCTGGGTCCCGGACAGCCTCTGCGAGGCTTCCGGGATGACAACGATTGGGTGGCGGATGGATCATTCCACCATCCGACGCTATCCCTTCCCTCCAGGCTCCATCCCAACGCAACGCGGAAGGTTCGCATGGATCGTATCGAGGCGATGCGGGTGTTCGTGGCGGCTCTGGACGAGGGCAGCCTGGCTGGCGCCGGACGCAAGCTGGGCCGCTCGCCGGCGGCGGTCAGCCGGGCCATCGCCTTCCTGGAGAACCATGTCGGGGCCGAGCTGCTGCACCGCACGACGCGGTCGCTGCGGCTCAGCGAGGCCGGCGAGCGCTACGCCGCCGCCTGCCGCCGGGTGCTGGTCGACCTGGAGGAGGCCGATCTGATCGCCCTGGGCGAACGCTCGGCCCCGCGCGGCACCCTGACCCTCACCGCCCCGCCGATCAGCGGCGAGGAGATCCTGCACCCGATCATCGACGCCTTCCTGGACGCCTATCCGGCCGTGGCGGTGAACCTGCTGCTGCTGGACCGCCACGCCAACCTGGTGGAGGAGGGGATCGACGTCGCCCTGCGCGTGGGCCAGCTGCCCGACTCCGCCATGGTGGCCGTGCGGGTGGGCGGCGACGTCAAGCGGGTGATCGTCGCCGCACCGCGCTACCTGGACCGGCATCCGCGCATCCTCGAACCCGGCGACCTGGTCCAGCACCGGATCGTCACCACCACCCATTTCGGCCACGACACCTGGGTGTTCCCGCCCGCGCCCGGCGGGGCGATCGCCCGGTCGGTGCACTTCAAGCCCCGGCTGGTGGTCAACAGCGTGCGGGCCGCCCTGGCCTCGGCGGTCGACGGCCAGGGGGTGACGCGGCTCTACACCTACCACGTGGCCGAGCGGGTGCGGGACGGGTCCCTGCGCATCCTGCTGCGCGACGCCGAGCCGCCGCCCTTGCCGGTGCACCTGCTGACGCCCCAGGGCCGCACCGCCGTGCCGAAGGTCCGCGCCTTCCTGGACTTCGCCGCCCCGAGGCTGCGGGCGGCCTTCGCGCGGCTGTCGGCCGAGGCGGGGGCGCTGGGGACGGCGTAGCTCTTTCCGTTGTCATCCCGGAAAGCGCGCAGCGCTTGTCCGGGACCCAGGCGAGCCGCAAGGCGTCAGCCCAGTCCCCTGGGTCCCGGACAGCCTCTGCGAGGCTTCCGGGATGACAACGATTGGGGTGTTTCGATTATATCGATCTACGGAAGAGTGTCCGCCTTTCACTGATCATTCCGCCGATCCATGAACGGGACCACCTTGACGACATCGCCGGACGCGATCCCCGCGGCGGCAGTCATCGAGGCAAGATCATGAGCAACGAACGCAAGGTCGCCATCGTCACGGGCGCGTCGCAAGGCATCGGCGCGGCCCTGGTGAAGGCCTATCGCGACCGCGACTATCGGGTGGTGGCCACGTCCCGCTCGATCCAGCAGGGGAGCGACCCCGATGTCCTGGCCGTGGCCGGCGACATCGGCGACCCCGCCACCGCCGAGCGCGTGGTGGCCGAGGCCATCGCCCGCTTCGGCCGGATCGACACCCTGGTCAACAACGCGGGCATCTTCACCGCCAAGCCGTTCACCGCCTTCACCCAGGAGGACTTCGAGGCCAACCTCTCGACCAACCTGGTCGGCTTCTTCCACGTCACCCAGCGCGCCGTCGCCCAGATGCTGAAGCAGGGCTCGGGCCACGTCGTCAGCATCACCACCAGCCTGACCGACAACGCCAACTCGCAGGTGCCCTCGGTGCTGGCCAGCCTGACCAAGGGCGGCCTCAACTCGGCGACCAAGTCCCTGGCCATCGAGCTGGCCGACAAGGGCGTGCGGGTCAACGCCGTCTCGCCCGGGGTGATCAAGACCCCGATGCACGCGCCCGAGACCCACGCCTTCCTGGCCGGCCTGCACCCGGTGGGCCGCCTGGGCGACATCCGCGACGTGGTCGAGGCCGTGCTCTATCTTGAGACCGCCGGCTTCGTGACGGGCGAGATCCTGCACGTCGACGGCGGCCAGAGCGCCGGTCACTAGGTCAGGAGGTCGTCATGCCCATCGTCACCATCCAGGTCACCCGCGAAGGCTCCGGCCCCGGCCGCGACGCCGTCACCGCCGAGGAGAAGGCCCGGCTGATCGCCGGCGCCAGCCAGCTGCTGCTGGACGTGCTGGGCAAGCCGCTGGACTCGACCTTCGTCGTCATCGACGAGGTCCCGCTCGAGAACTGGGGCTGGGGCGGCCTGCCCGCCCTGGAGTTCCGCCAGCGACGGGCGGCCGGCCAGGCCTGATCCCGCCGCACCCGAAGGGCCGCCCGTCGCGGCGGCCCGCCCCCTTCAAGAACAGGACGTCAGCCATGGGTTCCGAAACCCCCAACCGCCTGCTGGACCTCCTCGGCGTCGAGCTGCCGATCATCCAGGCGCCGATGGCCAACTTCACCACGCCGCAGATGGTGGTCGCCGTCGCCAAGGCCGGCGGCCTGGGCTCGCTGCCCAGCGCCGTCTATTCGGAAAGCCTACTGCGCGAGGCGCTGGACACGGTGCGGGCCGGCACGACGGCGCCGATCAACCTCAACTTCTTCACCCACACGCCGCCCGCCGAGGACCCCGCCCGCCAGGCCGCCTGGCGGGCGCGGCTGAAGCCCTACTATGTCGAGGCCGGGCTCGATCCCGACATGCCCCTGCCGGCCGGCGGCCGCGCGCCCTTCGACGACGCCTTCTGCAAGGTGGTCGAGGACTACCGCCCCGAGGTGGTCAGCTTCCACTTCGGCCTGCCCGCGCCCGACCTGCTGGACCGGGTCAGGCGCACGGGCGCCAAGGTGCTCTCGTCCGCCACCACCGTGGCCGAGGCCCTGTGGCTGGAGGAACGCGGCGTCGATGCGGTCATCGCCATGGGCTACGAGGCCGGCGGCCATCGCGGCAACTTCCTGACCGACGACATGGCGACCCAGGTTGGGACCTTCGCCCTGGTCCCGCGCATCGCCGACGCCGTCTCGGTCCCGGTGATCGCGGCGGGCGGGATCGCCGACCGGCGCGGCGTGCTGGCCGCCTTCGCCCTGGGCGCCCAGGCGGCCCAGGTCGGCACCGCCTATCTGCTGACGCCCGAGGCCGGGATCTCGCGGGTCCATCGCGACCTCCTGTCCAGCGCCGAGGACACCGCGGTCACCAACCTGTTCACCGGCCGTCCGGCGCGGGGGATCGTCAACCGGCTGATGACCGAGCTGGGCCCGCTGTCGGACCTGGCCCCGGCCTTCCCGACGGCCGGGGCGGCGGTGGGGCCGCTGCGCAAGGCGGCCGAGGCGGCGGGGCGCGGCGACTTCACCCCGCTGTGGGCGGGACAAGCCTTCCGCGTGGCCCGGCCGATGTCGTCGGCCGACCTGACCCGGGCGCTGGCGGGCGTCTAGGCGATCTTCTAAGCGGGCGCGCGCGACGCCAGGATCGCGTCGGCCACGTGGCCCATGATCAGGTGGATCGAGGTCCGCTCCTCGACCGTCGGGCCCCGGGGCAGGTGGTGGTAGATGGCGAAGGTGCCGATCACCCGGCCCGGGGCGGCGTCGATCGGCGTGGACCAGCAGGCGCGCAGGCCGTGCTCCAGGGCCAGCTCGCGGAAGTCGGCCCACAGCGGATTGGTGGCGATGTCGGTGACATAGACCGCGTGTCCCAGATAGGCCGCCGTGCCGCACGACCCTCGTCCCGGGCCGATCTCCTGGCCGTGGATGGCGTCGCAGAAGGCCTTGGGCATGCTGGGCGCCGCGCCGTGCAGCAGGTGACGCCCCTCGTCGTCCAGCAGCAGCACCGAGGTCAGCAGGTCGTCCGCCGTCGCCTCGACGGCCAGCAGGTGGCGGTCCAGGATCGCTTCGAGACTGTCGCCGGCGGCGCGTTCGGCCTGCGCCTCGCGGTCGCGCTGGGCGAGGGCCATGTCGAGCAGATGCGAAAAGGGCATGAGCGCACGCGCCTCCGCGAAGAGGGCGTCGGACGCCCCTTTCGTAACCCTGTCGCGGAGCGCTTCGTTGCAGGTCGGCCGGGCGGCCTACATCCGCTTCTTCAGCGGGACCAGGTCGGGATAGACCGGCTCGCGGCCCTGGGCCTTGGCCTGGAAGGCCTCCAGCATGTGCGGCGGCGAGAACATGCCCGTCTGCCAGGTGGCGATGTAGTCCAGCCCGTCCTTGATCGTGTGGTCGCGGGCGTAGTTGATCATCACCTTGCTGCCGGCCACGGCCAGCGGAGACTTGGACGCGATCTCGCGGGCCGTCTCCAGGGCGTGGGCGACCACCTCCTCGTGGGTGGCGAACACCTCGTTGACCAGGCCGATCTCGCGGGCCCGGGCGGCGGGCAGGCGACGGCCGGTGTAGGCCAGCTCGCGCACCCAGCCCTCGGGGATCAGCTTGCACAGGCGCGGGAAGGTGCCGACGTCGGCGGTCATGCCGATGTTGATCTCGTGGATCGTGAAGAAGGCGTCGGCGCTGGCGTAGCGGATGTCGCAGGCGCTGGTGAAGTCCACCGCCCCGCCGATGCAGCCGCCCTGGATGGCGGCGATCACCGGCATGCGCGCCTCGTCCAGGCAGCTGAAGGTGTCCTGCAGGTGATGCACGTGGCGGCGGAAGCTCTCGGCGGCCACGAAGCGGTCGGCCGGCTCGCCGCCGGTCACGCCCTCGCCGTCGGTGAACACCGACAGGTCCATGCCGGCGCAGAAATGCTTGCCCGTCGAGGAGATGACGATGCAGCGGGCGCGGGCGTTGTGGTCGATGTCGCGGACGATCTGCGGCAGCTCGTTCCAGAACGCCCGGGTCATGGTGTTCAGCGCCTCGGGGCGCTTGAGGCGGATATGGGCGACGCCTGTCTCGATCTCGACATCGAAGCAGCTATAGTCTGGCTTGTTACCCACGTGCGTCTCTCCCTGTCGTCGGCTCTCTATCTCGTCGGACAATCTGCAACACGCGCGCGGGGGACGCCAACCAGCCCCTACGGAAGCCTGTGAAGGAAAGAACAGCCATGGCCAAACACTCGATCGCCCCCAAGATCGGCATGACTCTGTCGGTCGCCGCCGCCCTCGGCTCGATGATCGTCGCGCCCCTGCCGGCCGCGGCCCAGTCCAAGGGCATCGGCGGACTGTTCGCCTGCGAAGGCTCGGGCAAGAAGCAGGAAGGCGGCGCCCTGATCGGCGCGGCGGCCGGCGCCCTGCTGGGCCGCGCGGTGGCCAAGAACGAAAAGACCCTCGGCACGGTGGTCGGGGCCGCCGCCGGGGCCGCCGCGGGCGCCTATATCGGCTGCCGCATGCAGTCGACCGACCAGGCCCTGGCCCAGCAGGCCACCAAGCGCGCCCTGGACAGCGGCCGCTCGGAGACCTGGAGCAATTCGCGCACCGGCGCCTCGGGCCGCATCGACGTGGTGTCCTCGTCCTACGGCCCGCCGATCGACGGGCAGAACCTGCGCTTCGAGCGCGGCGTGCTGCAGCTGCGCAGCTACGACGCCGCCGGCGGCGACTACACCGCGCGCGCCGCGGCCAACCTGCGCTCCAGCCCCTCCACCACCGGCAAGGTGGTCGGCAAGCTGGCGGCCGGCGAGCGGGTCGAGGTGCTGGGCGGCGCGCCGAACAGCAACTGGCTGCTGGTGGGCCGCAACGGCTACGGCGTGGGCTACGTCTCGGCCTCGCTACTGGACCAGGGCGGCTACGCCCAGGCCAGCTGCCGGATCATCAACGCCTCGATCAGCACCAAGGGCGCGGCCCCCAGCAGCGAACGCTACAGCGCCTGCCGGGACGGCAAGGGCGAGTGGCAGCTGACGACGGTCTAGGTCGCCCATCTCCAACAGTTGTCATCCCGGAAGCGCGTAGCGCTGTCCGGGACCCAGGTGAACCGCAAAGCCTTCGCCCAGTCCCCTGGGTCCCGGACAGCCCCTGCGGGGCTTCCGGGATGACAACGTTTTGGATTGCCCGTCCTCACAGATCCACCACCTCGCACTTCAGCCGGGTCCGGATCTCGTCGGCCACGATGGCCCGGTGGCAGCACCGGGCCTCGTGTTCGTAGCACAGCAGGGCGATGCGCTTCTCGCCGGCCAGGGCGGTGGCCTGGCCCAGGGCCAGCTGGGCCTCCGGCTCGGCCAGGTGGGCGTGGAAGATCGCGCGCATCTCGTCGGTGCGCCCCGCCCGCGCCGCCTCGCGCCCGGCCTTGGGCGTGCCCAGCGGCCGCAGATGGACGTAGTCGATCCCCTCGGCCTTCAGGCTGTTCCCCAGCATCGTCTTGGAGAAGCCCGGCCGACGCGAGGCGGCGACGGCGCGGACGTCGACCACCGTGTCGACCCCCGCAGCCTTCAGCCGGCCGATCATGCCGTCCAGGGTGTCCTGCTCGTATCCTATGGTGCTGACGGGCGGTTTCATGGGTCTGTCCATGGACGAGGTAACGCCGGGAGCCTACCTTAGGGGCCAGCAGCCGCTACAGGAGCTTTCCGCCATGGACGCGGCCGTCTTCCGTGACCCTCGCCGACGCTTCATCCCCATCGCCAGCCGCGCCGGGGCCGGCGAGATGGCGGTGCTGGAGTTCGGGCCCGTCGACCGGCCCGTCGACGTGATCTTCGTCCACGCCAACGGCTTCAACGGCCAGACCTACCGCGCCCTGCTGGCCCCGCTGTCGGCGGGGCTGCGCATCCTGGCGGTGGACCAGCGCGGCCACGGCGCCAGCCGCCTGGCGGCCGACCCCGACCATCGCCGGAACTGGCTGGACCTGCGCGACGACCTGCTGGCCCTGCTGACCGCCCTGGACCAGGCCCAGCCCGTGGTGCTGGCCGGCCATTCGATGGGCGGCACCGTCAGCCTGCTGGCCGCCGCCGCCGCGCCGGAGACGGTGCGCGGCCTGGTGCTGCTGGACCCGGTGATCATGCCCCGGATCATGGCCTTCTACGCCCACATGCCCTGGACCTCCGGGGCGCTGTGGAAGCACCTGCCGCTGGTGCAGGCGGCGCTGCGCCGCCGGGCCGTGTTCGACAACCGCGAGGCCGCCTTCGCCGCCTATCGCGGACGCGGGGCCTTCAAGACCTGGCCCGAGACCATGCTGGCCGACTATGTGGGCGGCGGGTTCAAGGACCGCGACGACGGCAAGGTCGAGCTGGCCTGCGCCCCGGCCTGGGAGGCGTCGAACTACAGCGCCCAGGCCCACGACCCCTGGCGGGCCATGGGCCGCATCCGCTGCCCCGCGCGCCTGCTGAAGGCCGAGAAGGGCTCGACCAGCCATGTCGGCGACGGCGCGGGCGTGATGCGCCGCCACCCGTCGATCCGTGTCGAGACGATCGCCGGGACCAGCCATTTCCTGCCGATGGAACGGCCGGACCTGGCGCGCGAGGCGATCTTCGAGATGGCGGCGGGCTGAGGCCCCGGGGGACATGCCCTTGCGGCGTGTCCCCACTTTCAAGCTCAGCGTCCGCCGTTTGGGGACACGCCCAAGGGCATGTCCCCGGCCGTTAGAGCGCCAGCCCCGCCACCGCCGACTTCGCCAGCGCGGCCCGCGCCGCGTCGCTGATCGGCACCACCTTGCGGGCGTCGAGGTCGAAGGTGATGGCCACGGCTTCCGACGTGCCCCAGGCCTTGCCGGTGGTGGGGTCCAGCATCCAGTGGACCACGCGCATGGCCTGGCCTTCCGTTCCCACCAGGCCGGACCGCAGCTCGACCCGGTCGCCGGCCCGCGGCCAGGCTAGGTGGGCCAGGCGATACTCCAGCACCGCCCCGCCGACCCGCGCCGGCTTGTGGTCGGCATGGGCGACCACGGTGTCGCGGAACGGGCCGATGAAGGCGCCGATGCCGTCCGAGACCCGGCCGATGAACTGCTCGGCGCGCATTCGTCCGAACACGTCGCAATCGGTCGGCGACAGGGCGCCCAGGCCGATCCGCTTCAGGCCCAGGTCGTCGGCGCGGTCGAGGCCCGCGGTGGTCTCGAACGGCGACAGGTCCAGGCTCCGGGCCCGGGCCTGGGGCGGGACCTCGACCTTCAGGGCCTGGGCGCGCTCGTGCACGACGCGCGGCCAGGGGAAGGCCTCGCCCTCGCGCGGGGTGACGTGGGCGATGGTGGTCTGGAAGGTCGCCGCCAGCTGGCCGCTGGCGGTGTGGACCAGGAGCTGCAGCACCTTGGCCTCGGTCTCGGAGACCTCGACCACCCCGCCCAGCATGTGCAGGGTCGCCCCGGCATGGGCCTCGCGCAGGAAGCGGATGTGCTGTTCGCGGACCACCACGGTGGCGTTGGCGTAGGGCGAGAAGGCGTGCGGCAGGCCCAGCTCGGCCGCCAGCCCCGCCAGGCCCTCCATGGCCCGCACGACGTAGAAGCGCACGTTCATGTGCCCCATCTCGTCGCAGTCCCAGGTGTTCACGCCCCCACGCCAGATCTCGACGCCGGGGAGGGGCTCGGTGGGCGTCATGGGGCGTCTCGGTGCGGGGTGAACGGTCGTTCGAGTCTAGCGGGGTTTCCGCGCGGTCCGCAATCGCAGTCGGGGACATGCCCTTGCGGGGTGTCCCCAAGTCCTGGCGCCGTGAATGCCGATGGGGACACGCCGCAAGGGCATGTCCCCGACTGGATCACCCCTTGCAATCCGCGCACAGCCCGTGCGCCTCGATCGTCACGCCGGTCAGGGCGTAGCCGGCCGCGGCGCCGGCGGCGATGATCTCGGCGCTGGCCTTGGGCTCGATCTCGCGGGTGGCGCCGCAGCAGTCGCAGATCAGGAAGGCGGCGGCGTGGCCGTCGGCCTCCTTGCGGCAGGCGACATAGGCGTTGAGGCTCTCGATCCGGTGGGCGAAGCCCTGCTTCTCCAGGAAGTCGAGCGCGCGATAGACGGTGGGCGGCTTGGCCGGCGGGCCGTCGACGGCGAAGCTGGCGATCAGGTCGTAGGCCTTCACCGGCTGGCCGGCCTCCAGCAGCAGCTCCAGCACCCGGCGGCGCGGGGCGGTCAGGCGCTGGTCGGACGCCTCGCAGCGCGCCTCGGCGGCGGCCAGTTCGGCCGCCAGGGCGGTTCCGGCGACGCCGTGATGGTGATGATCGTGATCGCAAGCGGCGTGATGGGCCATGACCCAGAGGTAGAGGGCGCCGCTCCTCGGCGCAAGTTCCCGCTCCCACACCCTTTCGTTGTCATCCCGGACAGCCCCTACGGGGCTTGCGGGATGACACCCTCTGTTCGGTTCCGAATTGACCTAGTGCCCCCGCAGATAGGGCCGCGCCTGCACCACGTAGAGCCTGTCGCCGATCGTCAGCCACTCGATGTCCTGGGCGCCGCCGCCCAGCCAGGCGTCGATGGCCAGGCCCGCCTTGGCCAGCCGCAGGGCCAGGGCGTCGGTCAGCACGAACCGGCCCTCCTCGATCCGGACCTCCCGGACCCCGCCCTTCTCGTCGAACGACAGCATGGTGTCGTCGGTCGAGCGGGTCAGCACCTGCAGCGAGCCCTGGGTCTCGCCGTGATAGATCAGCTGCTCGGCCACGCGCTTGCCCTCGACCACCCGCATGCCTAGGCCGCGCTTGGCGTTGATGAACACCGCGTCCGGCTCCTGCGGATCGAAGGGGTTCTCGGTGATCATCACGCCCGAGGCCTCGGCGTTCATGCCCTGCTGGATCAGGACGGCGGCGTGGACGGCGCGGTGGTCGATGCGGGCGGCCTCGCGGGCCTCGTAGGCGGCGTCGTTCCAGACCGAGCCCCAGACCGTGCGGATCGCGTCGGCCAGCTGGGCGTCGGTGACCACGTTGGGCACGCTGGTGTACAGCCCCGCGCCGTTGAAGCCGGGCAGGTCCTCGGCGTTGGTCGAGCTGCGGGCGAAGACGCCGCCTTCGCCGATCACCGCGCGCCGGCGGGCTTTGACGGCCTCCATCAGCCGCGGGTCGATGGTCCCGGCGGCGAAGGCGGCGCGCAGGCGGGCCAGGGCGGCGTGGCGGGCGGCGCGGTCGGTCTTCAGGGCCGGATCGGCCAGCAGGGCGTCGATCACCTTGTCCAAGCCGTTGGCCCGCACGAAGCGGTCATAGGCCGAGAACGGGAGGGCGAAGCCGGGCGGCACGGCGAAGTCGGTCGTACCCGACCTGGCCATGTGATGGCGCACCTCGCCGAGATTGGCCGACTTGGCGCCCACCCGGACGCTGTCGGTCCGCCGTTGCTCGTCCAGGCTGGGCAGGCCGGCATAGGCCAGGTCGGCCTTGGGGACCTTGACCGCGCCCTTGGCCCGGCGGGCCGCGGCCCTGGCCTCGGCCGGGGTAGCCCCGCGGAGGGTGACCATGTCGTCCTTGGCGGTCATCACCACCACCTGGCCGTCCAGGGCGGCGTAGGCCGCCCGGGCGTCGCGGCGATAGGCGTTGGGCACGCCCCAGCTCTTGGCCAACAGGTTGACGTGGCTGAGCGGGGTGGAGAAGGCCGTGGTGATCACCCCGGCCACCGGCTCCAGCTGGATCGGCGGGACGTCCAGCATGACGATGTCGTCCCGCCGCAGATCGGTCTGGGGCGTGATCTCGCCCACCACCCGCAGGCGGCCGACCGCCTTGCCGGGATTGAGCACCAGCACCTCGCGCGAGCCGTAGGCGGCCGCGCCGTCGATGATCTCGATCCCGCCGACGCCGGAGGCCAGCTCGTACTGCTGGTGGGAGTTGGGCTTGAGGGCCAGGGGCGCGAAGAAGTGGGCCTTCAGGGCGGTCATGGTCTCGCCCAGCACGGCCGCGTCCAGGGCGTCGCCCTCGAAGAACTCCACGCCGTAGCGCTGCAGGCCCGGATAGAACACCACCGAGCCGAAGATGAAGCGGCGGTTGGGCTGGGAGTAGTTGGCCGCGACCAGGGCCTCGGCCGGGCGGCTGGACAGATAGGTCTGCTGCACGAAGGTGACGTGGAAGTCGTAGCGCCGCGAATTGATGAAGTAGAGCCGGCCGGCCGGGTCCGCCTTGCGGTCGGCGCGGTCGATCACGAACATCAGCTGCGGAGTGTTGAAATAGCGCCCGGTCGTGGTGGTGCGGGCCAGGGCGTCGTACTGGGCGCGGTCGGCGATGGCGGACGCCGAGCGGTCGTCGGCCAGGGCCGGCTGGGCGGCGAGCAGGGCCAGCAGCGTCAGGACCGTGGCCAGCAGGCCCGCGAGGCGTCGTGTCATGAGGGCTCCCCAGCTTCGGCCGAAGCTTAGCCTAGCGGGGGAGGGAGTCGAGGCGGGCGGAGGCTACGGTTCAAGCTCAGGGTTGTCCGAAGCTGTGCCGGACGCTGAAGGTCACCTTGTTGTCGCGGGAATTGCCGCCGGCCAGGTCGGTCGCGCCGGCGCCGCCGCGGACGACGAGCCAGTAGTTCTTGGCGACCTGGTAGTCCAGGCTGGCGGCGTAGAAGCTGGAGCCGCCGTCCTTGAGGGGGCCGACGCCCTTGTAGTCGAGCTGTTCGTAGCCGGCCTGCAGGGCGAACTTGCCGGCGCCGGTTCCCGACTTGGGATCGGAGCCCCGCCATTCGTAGCCGACCACCAGGGCCAGGGAGAGCTTGTCGAACGTCTGCAGGCTGTCGGCCGGGTCGACCTTGCGGTCGAAGTCGTAGCGGCCGAAGAGTGTGAAGTAGTTCGGCGGCGCGCCCGTGCTGGCGAGAATGCCGATCGGGCGTCGGTAGGACAGCCAGGCCGAACCGCCGTCGCCGGCGTCCTCGCCCGCCTTGGGGTTGACCTTGAAGGCCATGCCGCCCGCGACCATCAGGCTGGCGCGTCGTGCGTAGCGCTCCGCGGCCTCGTTGCGGCAAACCTGCACGGCCTCCGGCATCCCGGTGGCGGCGAGATCGGCGGCGATCTTGACCTTCAACGCGTTGATGGCCTTGTGAAGAAGCTCTTCGGTGCGCTCTTTCACCCAAGCCCTTCGGGCCAGCTCCTTCGGGTCTCCTCGACCGCCTTCTCCATGCGCCAGGTCCGTGGGCAGGGGGGTGTCGAGCTGGATCAGCCTGGGATCGTCCCCCCAGGTCGCGCCCGAGTTCTCCCATTCCTGCTCGGCGGTCGGACGAAACATGCCGCTCGTCGGAACTTGCTTTTCGATCGTCGCCTCGAACGCATCGCCGATGCAGTCCGACAGCTTGGTGTCCAGCCGAGGGTCGGCGTAGACGATCTCGTCATTGATCTTCTGGGCGCCGAGCAGTTCGGTGGCGAAGCCCAGGCCGACGCGGTCGGCCTTGCCTTCGTCGGTCTGGGCGTAGCCCAGGCTCAAGCTGGTCCGGGCCCAGGCGCCGAGCGCCCAGTTGTCCTTCACCGCCTCACGGTACTCCGAGAGCTTCTGATGGTTGAACCAGAAGTACGGCGCGCCCGCGATCGCCAGGCCGGGCTTCAGGTCGCCGTTCTCGTCGATATAGCTGGCCAGGTCGATGCTCTTGGCCCGAAGGGCGGAGGGGTCGATGACGGTCGTGGGCGTGAGGTCGATGACGGCGAAGCCGGGCGTCTCCGGGATCGAGGTGTCGATCTCCTCCGTCGCGGGACGGTCGGTGACCTTCTCCTTCTCGGCGTCGACCGCCGCCTTGACGGCCGCGTCGGAAAGGGCCTGAGCCCGGGCGCCGACCGGAGCCAGGAGCGCCACGCTCGCGGCGCAGACGAAGATCATGCGCATTGTCTGTCTCCTGCGGGTTGGATCAGCCGATGAACACGCCCTGGTGTCCGAAGTCGGTGGGGTTGCCCGCCGGACCGATCTGGCCTTTCACGTGGGTCGGATTCGCGGAGCCTTTCCGCGGCCGGAGCAGATTGCCGGCGGCGTCGGTCACCGTGACGGTCGCGACGTAGGGGCGGCCGGGGGTGGCGTTGTGGACGACCACCCAGCTCACATCCAGGCTGATGACGTCGTCGTGCGAAACGAGCCCGGTCCAGGTCGCCGTGTCCTCGGTCTTGGCGCTCAAGGGGACCAGGCGGGTGTGTGCGCCGATCTCCTCGCCGAGCGTGGCCTTGTGGAGGAAGACCTGGGAATCCACGCTCAGCGTGACGGTCACGGGCTCGTCGCCCGGAAACAGGAACATCGTGGACATGGTGTTCTCCCGCGGCGTCGATCACGCCGAACGGGGGCAGGTTGGCGCCGTCACCCAAGCTTGGCTGTGGGATAAGCCACCTTCACCAGGGGTGTTTTCGCACCTTCGCCGTGGCGGCGAAGCCGTTTGGGATCAGTGGGTCGGCGCCGCCAGCACCGCCGCCTGCAGGTCGCATCGCGCCGCGTCCGGCGCCGGACCGGCCGCCCGGGCGGCGTCGAGTTCGGCGCGGACGGCGGCCAGGTCGGACTGGAAGCCGGGCGAGGCCTCCAGCGCCTGGACCAAGGCCTGGGCGTTGATCCGCCCGGCATCCACCGACGAGGCGTTGTGCACCCCGCAGATCACCCGGCTCTGGCCGTAGGCCTCGGCGCGGTTGAGCAGGGCGTCGGCGCGGTCCGGCTGGGCCTTGGCCAGGATCAGGCCGACCGTCCAGCCCCAGGTGGTGTGGCCCGACGGATAGTCCGAGGTCAGGCCCACGATCCAGCCGCTGCGGGCGCAGATCGCGCCGCGATCGACCTGGTAGGGACGCTTGCGCTTGTAGAGCTTCTTGGGGGCCGAGATCGCCGGCCGCACGTCATGGCTGACCCGGCGCAGCATGGCCGCCAGCTTCGGCGTGGTCTTGCGGCTGGGGGTGAAGCCCAGGGCGCAGCTGTAGCTGTCCATGATCCGGGCCTCGCGCGCGTCCTGCTGGGCCAGCGACCAGCGCGGACTGTCCTTGAGCCGGCGGGTGGCCAGGAAGACGGCGCGGTCCTGCTGGTCGACCGCCGATCCCGCGGCGGGCGGCGGCGGCACGGCCTGGCGGGCGTCGTAGGCGCCCTTGGCCAGGTAGGGCGGGGCCGGCGTGGCGCATCCCGCCAGGACCAGGGCCGCCATTCCGATCGTCCATCTGGCGCGCATGAAAAAGGGTCCCCGAAGCAACTCCGGGGACCCTGCATTCTCACATCGTCAGGAGCAAGACGGCTTACTTGCCGAACAGCTTGTTCCAGCGCGGCTTCTCGCGGCCCTTCCAGTGCTCGCGGTGGAAGGCGTCCGAGGCGATCAGCGGCACCACGGTGGTGGCTTCGGCGAACACCATCTGCTCGTAGGTGGTCGAGACCTTGCCCCACGAGGCGGCTTCCTTGAGCGTCGAGGAGCTGCAGGCGCCGTCGCGCACGTCGGCCACGGTGATCTGGACCGCGTACTTGTGCATGTCGGCCTCGACGCCCAGGATCTCGGCGCAGACCACGGTGTCCTGGGCGAAGTTCTTGGGAACGCCGCCGCCGACCATGAACAGGCCGGTGGTGCCGGCCGCGATCTTGATGTCCGTCAGTTCACGGAAGTCGGCGACCGCGTCGATCATCAGATAGGGCTGCTTGGCCGCGATCCGCTCCTTCTGGTGCTTGACCAGGCCGAAGCCGGCCGAGCTGTCGACGAAGGCCGGGCAGAAGATCGGCACGCCTTCCTCGTAGGCGGTCTGGATCAGCGAGCCGGGCTTCTTGGCGTTGCCTTCCGACAGCCACTTGCCCATCTCCCAGATGAACTCGCGCGAGGAATAGGCGCGCGGCTCCAGGCGGTTGCAGATCTCCAGGATCGTGTGATCGCAATTCTGGAGCTCTTCTTCGTCGATATAGGTGTCGTAGATGCGGTCGATGTAGTTGTCGCGCAGGACGTTGTCGTCGACCGGGCCCGCGGCCTGGTAGTGCTTGAAGCCCAGGGCCTCGAAGAAGTCCATGTCGACGATGCTGGCGCCGGTGGCGACCACGGCGTCGATCATGCCGTTCTTCACCATGTCGCGGTAGACGTGCATGCAGCCGCCGGCCGAGGTGGAGCCGGCCAGGATCAGCCACGGCGAGCAGCCCTTGTCGGCCAGGGCCATGTTGAAGATGTCGGCGGCGCGGGCGGTGTCGCGCGAGCTGAACGACATCTTGCGCATGGAGTCGATGATCGGACGGGCGTCGAACGCGGTGATGTCGATGTGCTCGACGACGTTCTGCAGCAGCTCGGCCTTGGTGTTGTTCGGAACGGGAGCGTTCATCGCTTCGGTTTCCCTGACTTTGGACGCCCGTCGTTGAAACAAGAACCCTTCGCCGGGACGGAGCGACCGACGGGGGAATAGGGGAATGCGGCTACGCCCGACGTTCACAACGTCGGGCGGCGCGCGCGGTTTAACTCAGAAACGATTTAGAGGCGAACCAAGACGACTTAGCGACGACGCCGTTTCTTGCCGGCCGCGCCCTTGGGACGCGAGAAGCGGACGATCTTGCGCTCCTCGGTCTCGGGCCGCGGGGTCGGGATCGAGCGCTTGGCCAGGCCGTACATCGAGGCCATCGGGGCGTCCTGCACCTGGGCGGTGTCGGTTTCCCCGAAGCCGTTGAAGCGGGTCGACATGGCCACGCCGTAGGCGCCCAGCATGCCGATCTCGATGTAGTCGCCCTCGTCGACGCTTTCCGGCAGGTAGAACGGGCCGGGCATGTGGTCGACGCTGTCGCAGGTGGGGCCGTAGAAGCGGAAGGGGCGCAGGCCGTCCTCCACCACTTCGCCGTTCTTGCGATAGGCCTTCACCGGGAACGGCCACTTCATGTGGGCCGCGTCGAACAGCGAGCCGTAGCTGCCGTCGTTCAGATAGAGCGCGTCGCCCTTCTTCAGCTCGACCTTGACCAGCAGCGACGAGGCCTCGGCCACCAGGGCCCGGCCAGGTTCGCACCACAGCTCGGTGGTCTCGTGCACCATCATGTCGGCGAAGCCGCGGTCGATGGCGGCCAGGTACTCGGAGAGTTCCGGCGGGGCCATGCCCGGATAGATAGACGGGAAGCCGCCGCCCACGTCCACGACGTCGGCCAGCACGCCGGCGCGGACCAGCGCCCGCGAGGCCTGGGCCATCGCCGCCTGGTAGGCGGTGGGGCGCATGCACTGGCTGCCGACGTGGAAGCTGACGCCCATCAGGTCCTGGGTGGCGCGGCGGGCGGCCAGCAGCAGGGCCGGGGCGTTGTGCGGCTCGACGCCGAACTTGCCCGACAGGCTGTAGGCGGCGCCGTCGGCCTGCACGCCCATGCGGACGATCAGGTTCAGGTCCTTGGCCTGGCCGGTGGCGTCCAGGATCTTGGCCAGTTCCTCATGGGTGTCGAACGAGAACGTCCGCACGCCGTGATCGAAATAGGCGGCCGAGATCGCCACGCGGCTTTTCACCGGGTGCATGAAGGCCATGCGCGAACCGGGGGCGTGCTGGGCGACCAGCTCGACCTCGTTCAGCGACGCCACGTCGAAGGACCGCACGCCGGCGTCCGCGAGCTCGCGGATCACCCACGGCGAAGGGTTGGCCTTCACCGCGTAAAAGACGTCGCCTTTGAATTCAGCCTGGAACCAGCGCGCCGCTACGGAAACCGCGTCGGGCCGCACGAGTGCGACGGGACGTTCCGGTGACCGCTCACGGACCAGGTCCAGGGGAGTATGGTACGTGTGCAATTCACGTAGACCCCTGCAGAAGTTAAACCCAGGCCGGCGTTAGCAGCGCTTATGAGGACTTCGGGTCCGCCGGAGCGAGCGAAATAGGGTCATACCCCGAGGATGTAAAGAGTCTTTTGGAGGCGGGGTCCCCGTGGGAGCGGCGAGGGGCGCGAACCCTGGCCCGGTCAGGCTTGCGGCGCAGTTTGCGTTCCGCGTCCGCCGGGAAGGACGGGGGAATTGATCCACTGTCCGTCACAAATCCGTTGCGTCCGTGCCCCAAACCGACCAACGCATTCCCCAGCGCTCGAAACCACGTTAAGGATTCGCCCCGACCATGACGTCGGACCCTGTTCTCTCGATCCGCGCCGCCTCCAAGACCTTCGGGTCGCGACGGGCGCTGGACGCCGTCTCGCTCGACGTGAAGCGCGGCGAGATGATCGCGCTCATCGGTCCGTCGGGCTCGGGCAAATCCACCCTGCTGCGGTCGATCGACGGCCTGCAGACCATCGACGCTCCCGCTTCCGGCAAGGACGGGGAGGGCGTGATCACCGCCTTCGCCGGTCCGGTCCAGGCCCGGGGCAAGGTCAGCGACCAGGTCCGCAAGGCGCGGGTGCGCATCGGCTTCATCGCCCAGCAGTTCAACCTGGTCGGCCGCCTGACCCTGTTCACCAACGTGGCCCTGGGGTCGCTGGGCCGGATCGGCACGGTGCGCGGCCTGTTCGGCGCCTGGCCGTCCGAGACCCGCACCGCCGCCATGGCGGCCCTGCACCGGGTGGGCGTGGCCGACTACGCCGCCCAGCGCGCCAACACCCTGTCGGGCGGCCAGCAGCAGCGCGGCGCCATCGCCCGCGCCCTGGTCCAGAAGGCCAAGATCATCCTCGCCGACGAGCCGGTCGCCTCGCTCGACCCCGTCTCGGCGCGCAAGGTCATGGAGATCCTCCGTGATCTGAACAAGACCGATGGCCTGACCGTGGTCGTCACCCTGCACCAGGTCGACTACGCCCTGCGCTATTGCGACCGGGTGGTGGCGCTGAAGGCCGGCAAGAAGGTCTATGACGGCCCGACCAAGGGCCTGGACCGCGACAAACTCATCGACATCTACGGCCCGGAATTCGAGGACGTGTTCTGGGAAGGAGCCCCGCAATGATCCGCCGTCACTTCACCGTCGGTCTCGGCCTCGCCGCCGCCCTGGCCCTGGCCGGATGCGCGGAGAAGAAGGCCGCCGCCCCGGCGCCCAAGGACACGATCGTGTTCTCGATCCTGTCGACCGAGTCGGCCCAGAACATGGAGAGCTACTGGAAGCCCATCCTGGCCGACATGGAGAAGTCGACCGGCATGAAGGTGAAGCCGTTCTTCTCGTCCAACTATTCGTCGCTGATCGTGGCCATGGGCGCCAAGCAGACCGACGTGGGCTGGTTCTCGAACGCCTCGGGCCTGGAGGCCGTGCGCCGTTCGGGCGGCGAGGTCTTCGCTCGCACCTTCGACCCGTCGGGCGTCGACGGCTACAAGTCGGTGATCATCGTCCCGGCCGACAGCAAGCTGACGGTCGAGGGCCTGCTCAAGTGCGACAAGACCCTGGACTTCGGCATCGGCGACAAGAAGTCGACCTCGGGCACCCTGGCCCCGATGACCTATCTGTTCATCCCGGCCAACAAGAAGCCGGAGGGCTGCTTCAAGACCGTGCTCAGCGCCAGCCATGACGCCAACCTGTTCGCGGTGGCCAACCACAAGCTGGACGCGGCCACCAACAACACCACGGCCCTGCGCCTGAACGAGTACGCCAAGGGCGGCGCCCAGTCCAAGAAGGTCAAGGTGATCTGGGAATCGCCGACCCTGCCGGAGGACCCGATCGTCTGGCGCAAGGACCTGGATCCGGTCGTGAAGGAGAAGGTCCGCCAGTTCTTCCTGACCTACGGCCAGGGCGACACGCCCGTCGCCGCCCAGCAGCGCAAGAACCTGGAGCGCCTGTCGATGGGCGGCTTCAAGGCCGCCGACGACACCCACCTGCTGGTGGTGCGCGAGATGGAAGCCCTGGAGAACGTGGGCCTGGCCCGCGACGCCGGCGACCAGGCCAAGCTGGCCGCGGCCGAGAAGGCCCTGGCCGACATCAAGGCCCAGCGCGTGGTCGCCGAGGGCAAGGCCGGCGTCGCCGCGCCGGCCAACTGAGCCAGGACCCCCGAGCCCACCCGATGAGCGACGCCGTCCCGCCTCCGCCCAGCAAGCCGCTCTCGGCGCGCGCCTTCGACCTGCTGCTGTGGGGCGGGGTGATCGCCCTGCTGGTGATCAGCTTCAAGCCGGCCGAGATCGACAAGTTCCCGCAGCTGTTCACCGACGCCAGCAAGATGCAGGGCTTCGCCAGCGGCTTCTTCTCGCCGTTCGGCGATCCGAAGGCGTTCATGGCCGCGGACTGGGAGCTGTACATCGGCAAGATGTGGCAGACGATCCAGATGGCCCTGTGGGGCACGGCCCTGGCCATCGTCGTGGCCATCCCCCTGGGCCTGCTGGGCGCGCGCAACATCAGCCCGTGGTGGATCCAGCAGCCGGTCCGCCGCCTGCTGGACCTGATCCGCTCGATCCCCGACCTGGTGGTGGCCCTGATCTTCATCACCGCCGTGGGCCTGGGTCCGTTCGCCGGGGTGATGGCCCTGATGTTCAACACCGGCGGCGTGCTGGCCAAGCTGTTCGCCGAGGCCGTCGAGTCGATCGACAAGGGTCCCGTCGAGGGCGTGCGGGCCACCGGCGCGATCAAGCTGCAGGAAGTGGTCTGGGGGGTGATCCCGCAGGTCGCGCCGCTGTGGACCAGCTACGCGCTCTACCGCTTCGAGTCGTCCAGCCGCTCGGCGACGGTCCTGGGTCTGATCGGCGCCGGCGGCGTCGGCCAGGTGCTGCTCGATTCCATCAACGGCTTCCAGTACGACCAGACCGGCTGCATCGTGCTGGTCATCGTGGTGGCCGTTTCGCTGATCGATCTGCTGTCCCAGATCATCCGCACACGTCTGCTTTAAGGACGATTCATGTGGCCTTCGGGCCACAATTAACACCTTGAAAAGGCTTGTCATCGGTCTGTCATCAAAGGGTGGCGGAACCGTCATGGGACCCCCGTAAAGCGGCTCTACCTGATCCGGACCAACGGGCAGGGGGCAAAGCCTTAAGGGGAATTCTCACATGCGGAACAAGACCTCGCTGGTCTGCGGCGCGGCGCTGGGCGCCATGCTGGCCTGCGGCCTCGGCGTCGCGGCTCACGCGCAAGACAACACGGTCGCCTGGAAGGGCGCGCCGCAATGGACCAACGACGACGTCTACTTCAAGGTCCGCGGCCGGATCCTGATCGACGGCGTCTTCCAGGACGTCGACCGCGAAGGCACGGCGACCGACTACAAGACCAGCAACCTCCGCGGTCGCCAGGTGTTCCTCGGCATCGAAGGCAAGCTCAACAACTACATCGCCTACAAGGCCGAAGGCGGCTGGGTGAACGGCGGCACGCCGACCTGGGACGACGTGGTCATCGAGATCAAGCCGACCGAAACGACCAGCATCATGGTCGGCAACATCAAGGCCACCGGCCTGGAAAACCTGACCTCGACCCGCTTCACCACCTTCATGGACCGCGGTCCGTACGGCGACTTCGGCGTCGACAGCTATCTGCTGAGCGTCGTGGGCAAGGTGCAGGGCCCGAACTGGAGCGTCACCGGCGCCGTGCAGGGCGACAGCATCAACAACGCCGACATCAACAACACCTCGTCGGCCACCAACACCAACCAGAACTCCAACGAGCGTCTGGGCTTCACCGGCCGCGTGCACTACGCCCCGGTCGTGACCGACTTCGACAAGGTCCACCTGGCCGTGTCGGCCCGCTACCGCAACCACGGCAACGAAGGCGCCTTCAACTATCAAGGCCGCACCGACACGAACTACGGCACCAACGGCCTGTACTACAAGACCGGCGCCATCGGTGACCGCGACACCACCCTGGCCGCCGAAGGCGCCTGGATCCACAACAACTTCTCGGTCCAGGGCGAGTACTCGAACATCAAGGTCGAGCGCCTGCAGACCGCCGCGGCCGGCACGAACCCGGACGTCAAGGTGGGCTACGCCTTCGTCAGCTTCTGGCCGACGGGCGAGACCCGCAACTACGATCCGGTCGCCGGCGAGATCAAGCGTCCGAAGATCCTGAACCCGATCACCGCCGGCGGCTTCGGCGGCGTTGAACTGGCCCTGCGCTACGACTTCGCCGACCTGACCGACGCCTACAAGACGGCGTCGAGCGCGGCCAGCCGCACCGTTTCGCAGGACGCCGGCAAGTACACCGCCTGGACCCTGGGCGTGAACTACTACCCGACCGCCTATGTCCGCTTCCAGGCCAACTACACCGACGGCTCGGTCGATCCGGTCGTCGTCAACCGCGGCACGGACATCAAGCAATTCCAGCTGCGCGCCCAGCTGGACTTCTAAGACCCTCCGGGCCGGCCTCCCACGAGCGCCGGCCCGGTCCTTCTCCCAACGCTCCCAGAGACTCCAGGAGTTCTCCATGAAGAAGCTGCTTTCCTGCGCGGCCGCCGCCGTCGCCCTCTCGGGCCTCGCCGCCGCCCCCGCCCACGCCGCCCGCGACTACGTCTGGGCCGCCGGTTCGTCGACCGTGTTCCCGTTCGCCACCCGCACCGCCGAGAACTTCGCCAAGAAGACCGGCAAGAAGGCTCCGAAGGTCGAAAGCCTCGGCACCGGCGGCGGCATCAAGCTGTTCTGCTCGGGCGCCGGCGAAGGCTTCCCGGACATCGCCAACGCCTCGCGTCCCATGAAGAAGTCGGAATTCGACGCCTGCGCCGCCAAGGGCGTGAAGGACATCGTCGCCATCAAGATCGGCTTCGACGGTATCGTCGTCGCCACCGACAAGGACGGCGCCGACTACAACTTCAAGACCGAGCACCTGTTCCTGGGCCTGTCCAAGACCGTGCTGAAGGGCGGCCAGTTCGTCGCCAACCCGTACAAGACCTGGGACGAAGTCGGTTCGGGCCTGCCGGGCAACCGCATCAACGTCTACGGCCCGCCGCCCACCTCGGGCACCCGCGACGCCTTCGTGGAACTGGCCATCGAGGCCGGCGCCCGCAAGTTCCCGACCGCCGACGCCCTGCGCTCGGACAACGAGAAGAAGTTCAAGTCGCTGGTCGACCCGCTGCGTAACGACGGCTGGGTGGACGCCGGCGAGAACGACAACGCCATCGTCGGCACCCTGACCAAGACCCCCGGCTCGCTGGGCGTCTTCGGCTGGTCGTACCTCGAAGAGAACATGGACAAGATCAAGGGCGCCTCGGTCAACGGCGTTCGCCCGTCGGCCCAGACGATCTCGGACGGCTCCTATCCGCTGTCGCGCACCCTGTTCATCTACGTCAAGAAGGCCAACATCGGCGTGACGCCGGGCCTGGCCGAGTTCGTGCAGGAGTTCACCTCCGACGCCGCGACCGGTCGTGGCGGCTACCTGCAGGGCCGCGGCCTGATCCCGCTGCCCTCCGGCCAGCACGACGCCCAGAAGCAAGTCGCCGCCAACAAGACGGTGATGGCGCGTCCGGCTCAGTAAGCCGACACGCAAGCCCCATTCGGGCTTCGAACAGGACGACGCCGCGGTCCCCAGTGGGCCGCGGCGTTTTCTTTTGTATAGTGGTGGGATCGCGGTCCGCCCGGCCGCCTCACCCTCCCAGGGACCATGATCCTCCTCGCGCTCGCCGTCGTCCTGCTCCTCGTTCTCCTGAACGGGGTCTTCTCCATGTCCGAACTGGCGGTGGTCTCCGCCCGCCGCGCCCGGCTCCAGACCTTCGCCGACCGCGGCGACAAGGGGGCCAAGCTGGCCCTGGCCATGGCCGAGCACCCGACGCGGTTCCTGTCGGCCGTGCAGGTCGGCATCACCCTGATCGGCATCCTGGCCGGCGCCTACGGCCAGGCCACCATCGCCGGGGCCCTGGATGTCTGGCTGAAGGACAAGCCGGTGGTCGGCCCCCACTCGGAGGCCATCGCCACCACCATCGTCGTCATCGGCCTGACCTATGTCTCGGTGATCCTGGGCGAGCTGGTGCCCAAGCGCCTGGCCCTGCTGTTCCCGGACGTGATCGCCCGCAAGATGTCGCCGTTCCTGGCCCTGGTGGCCACGGTGCTGCGCCCGTTCGTGACCCTGCTGACCGCCTCGACCGCCGGCATCCTCAAGCTGATGGGCGTGCGCGACGAGCGGACCAACGACATCACCGCCGAAGAGGTCGAGACCGTCCTGGCCGAGGGCGCCGACGCCGGCCTGATCGAGCCCGAGGAGCGCTCGATGATCCAGGAGGTGCTGCGCCTGGGCGACCGCCCCGTGCGGGTGGCCATGACCCCGCGCCGCGACCTGTTCTGGATCTCGCTGACCGACAGCCAGGACGAGATCCTGCGCGAGATCCGCGACTGCCCCTATTCGCGCATCGTGGTGGCCAGCGAGGGCGACCTGGACGGCGACATCGGGGTGATCCTCAAGAAGGACCTGCTGGACGCCTGCCTGGGCGGCGAGACCATCGACATCAAGGCCCACGTCCAGCAGCCGGTCGCCATTCCCGAGACTATGTCGCTGCTGCGGGCCATGGCGGTGTTCAAGCAGACGCCGCTGCACATGGCCCTGGTGGTCGACGAGTTCGGCTCGATCCAGGGGGCGATCACCCCGCTGGACCTGCTGGAGATGATCGCCGGCGACTTCCCCGAGGACCACGACGAGAGCGACAGCCGCATCCTGCGCCGCGAGGACGGCACCTGGCTGGTCGACGCCCGCCTGGACATCCAGGAGCTGAACGACGCCCTGGGCGAGAACTTCGAGGCCGAGGGCGGCTACCACACCGTGGCCGGCCTGATCCTCGACCGCCTGGGCCGCATCCCCCGCGAGGGCGAGATCGTGGGGTTGGGCGGGTTCGACGCCGAGGTGGTCGACATGGACGGCTCGCGGATCGATAAGCTGATCCTGCGCTGCGTGCGCAAGGACTAGGGCGACACGCATGGGCGGATCGGCGGATGCGGGGCTGGTCGAGGCCTGGGCGGCCGGCTGGGCGCTGTCGCGCGGCGTCGCCGCGCCGATCTCGGTGGCGGGCGGCCATCGGATCGTGGTGGGCGAACCCGGACACGCCGAACGCTATGTCTTCCCGAGCCTGGACGCGCCGGCCCTGTCGGACCTGGCGGCGGGGATCATCGCGCCGGGGATCTTCCTGAAGGCCTTCTGCGCGCCCGAGGCGCTGCTGGCGGCCGTCGACGCGCGCTGGCGCCCGCAGGCGTCGGGCGACCTGATGGCCATCGACCTGGCCGCCGTTCCGCCGCCCGCCGCGCCGGCGGCGGGTTACGTCCAGGACCTCCGCGCGGAAGGGGCGGTGCTGGTCGTCGAGATCCACGACGCGGAAGGCGGATTGGCGGCTTCGGGCCGCGCGGCCCTGACCGGAGCCTTCGCCGTGTTCGACAAGATCGTCACCGACCCGGCGCACCAGCGGCGCGGCCTAGGACGGATCGTGATGGGCGTCCTGGGCGAACGGGCCCGGGCCCTGGGCGCGGGCCAGGGCGTGCTGGTCGCCACGCCGGAGGGGCGGGCGCTGTACGAGGTGCTGGGCTGGCGCTTCGAGGGGCGGATGGAAACGGTGGTGATCCCGGACGAGGCGAGCTGACCGGCGACGAAGAGGCGCCGGCCTACAACAGGCCGTGGGCGCGCGCCTCGAACACGGCCTCGGTCTTCGAGCGGACCTCCAGCTTGGTGTAGATGCGCCGCACGAAGGTCAGGACCGTGTTGCGCGAAACGCCCATCAGCTCGGCGATCTCGTCGAACGAGAAGCCGCGCGTGATCAGCTGCAGCGTCTCCTTCTCGCGCTCCGACAGGCTGGGCGTCTCGGCCCTGGCGCCGTCGTCCTCGGCCGGCGGCGGTTCGGGGCGGAAGCGCATCAGCACCTGCCGCGCGATCCGCGGGCTGATCGGGCTGCCGCCGCCGTGCAGGACGCGGATGTCCTCGGGGATGGCCGGCAGGGGGCTGTCCTTGAGCAGATAGCCGCTGGCGCCGGCCTCGATCGAGGCGATGACGTGGTTCTCGTCGGCGAAGGTGGTCGACACCATGATCGCGCAGTCGGGCCACAGGGCGTGGGCCTGGCGGATCACGTCGATGCCCGAGCCGTCGGGCAGGCCCAGGTCCACCACCAGCACGTCGGCGGCCGGACCGTCCAGCAGGACCCGCGCCTCGGCCACCGTGGCCGCGACGCCGGCGACGGCCAGGTCGGGCGCCTGCGCCAGGGCCGAGCGGAACGCGTCCTGGAACGCGGCGTCGTCCTCCACCAGGATCACCCGGAGCGGCGGTCGCGCGGCTTCGGCGCTCATTTCCCTCTCCCTGCTCGTCGGACGTAGGTCCAGGCCGCGTAAGGATTCGCAGAGCCTGCGCCAGATGACGTCATCATATCTAGCGACAGGGCGAACGTTGATCTGAGAACGCCGTCGCGGCAACTAGACGTTGCTCGCGCCGCGGCGTCGCGGGGCGCGCCTCAAGAAGACCAGAACCAAGCTCGCGCGGGGGGCGCAGGGCAGGGGGCGCCGAAGCGGCCGCCTCCTGCCCCCAGGGCTTCAGGTCCGCCAGCGCAGCGTCGTCTCTTCCACCGGGTTGCGGAACGGCCGGCGCTCGTGGCGGCTGGCGTTCCATTCGCGCTTGAGCTGGTGGTACCAGCGGCCCTGCTGGTCGGCGTCGCCCATCCACATCAGCGGCGGGTTGTCCCGCAGGCCCCGGGTCTGAGCCTCGACGATCCGGCCGTCCTGGCGCAGGAAGGCGCGGGCGGCCAGGCGGATCACCGGATAGAGGGCGGTGAAGGCCGGGTGGTCGGACCAGATGATCTGGTTCATCCGGGTCTTGCCGGCGTTGATCGGGGTCATGGCCGACAGGGCCAGCACCTGGCGCTCGCCGACCTTCACGTGCTCCCAGCGCAGCCCCGGCAGTCGGAAGGTGATCTCGGTCAGGGGCTCGCCGCCCAGGATGGCGTAGGCCTTGGAGTTCTTGCTGGGCTCGTGCCGCACCATGGTGAAGCCGGCCTCGGACGGGGCGAAGGCCTTCTGCTTCTCGTGCTGGCTGGCGCCGGTGCGCCACCACCACTGCTGGTGCACATAGGGGCCGTGGGCCGGGTCGATCAGGCCCAGCACCGCGTGGTCGATGTGGATGTCGTAGTCCAGGTGATCGACCAGCTTGGGCTTGCCGCCGACCACGCCGGGGATCGTCGGGGGCGGGAAGGGCGGCTGGCCCTCGAAGCGCGGGTCGGCCGACATCCAGATCCACACCAGGCCCTGGGCCTCGACCAATGGATAGGTCCGTACACGGACCTTGGTGATGTCCAGCGGGTTGTCGGCGGTCAGGGAGGGGATCTTGGCGCAGGCCCCGTCGGTGCGGAACCGCCAGCCGTGATAGGGGCATTCGACGCTTTCCCCGCCGCCCGGTTCCTCGCGGACCTTGCCGGCCGACAGCTTGGCGGCGCGGTGCGGGCAGACGTCGCGCAGGGCGTAGACGGCGCCGGCCTTGGTGCGGCCGATCATGACCGGCTGGCCCAGATACTCCCGGCTTTCCATCTTGCCCGGCTTCAGGTCGGGCGACAGGGCCGCCACGTACCAGGCGTCCATGACGAAGCCCTCGCCGAATTTCACGGCCTTGGAAGCCGGCCGAGCGGCCAGCACCTGCGCGTCGTCAGCCATGTGGTACGCTTGCCCCCCGACACGCCCCCGCGCGCCGTCCCCGGGGCAGTAGGCGCCATGGCGAAGCTGGCGTCCAGCGCCCACAACCCTGCATTCCGTGAAGAGTTTGTGGCGCCTGGCAAAACCCTCGCCCGCCGGGCGAGGGTTCGGGGAGGGCCGGCGCCTACTTCGCCGCCGCCGTCTCCACCAGGCGCTGATAGAACCGCACCATGCGTTCGACATTGGCCAGCGTCATGTGCTCGTTGGTGCCGTGGATCATCTCGGTGTCCTTCACCGCCAGCTGCAGCGGCTGGAACTTGTAGATGTCGTCGGCGATCGGGCCCATGTAGCGGCTGTCGCTGGCGGCGGTCATCAGGGCCGGGGCCACGGGGGCCTTGCTCTCGTCGCCGGCCAGGGCGGCCAGGGTCTTCCAGCCCTCGGAGGTGGTCGAGGCCACCTTGCTGGGCTCGTCCGGGGCCTTCACCCAGGCCAGCTTGACCGGCAGGTCGCCGACCGCGCTCTTGGCCCGGGCCATCACGTCGGCCGAGGTGTCGCCGGGGGCGATGCGGTAGTTGATCCAGGCCGTGGCGTCCTGCGGCAGGACGTTCTCCTTGGGCGAACCCTTCAGCATGGTCGGGGCGATGGTGGTGTGCAGCATGGCCGCGCCCGCCGGGGTCTTGGCCGTCTGGCTGATCAGCAGCGGCGAGAACAGCCAGGTGTTGGCCGCCGCCATCTTGATGGTCGTCGAGCTGTGCGGGGCCAGGCTCTTGAGCATGTCGGCGCCGGGGCCGCTGAACTTCATCGGAAAGGCGTTGTCGTTGATCGCCAGCACGGCCTTGGCCAGGGTGGCCACGCCCGTCTGGGGCGGCGGGGCCGACGAGTGGCCGCCGACGGCCGGGGCGGTGACGGTCAGGGTGGCGTAGCCCTTCTCGGCCGTGGCGATCAGGGCCACCGGCTTCTTGGTCACCGGATGGTCCTCGACCACCACCATGCCCTCGTCCAGCACGAACTGGGCCTTGACGCCGCGCGACTTCAGCAGGGCCGCCGCCGCCCGGGCGCCGACGCCGCGCACCTCCTCGTCGTGGCCGCTGACCACGATCACCGTGCGCTTGGGGGTGAAGCCGGCCTTGGCCAGGCCGTCCAGGGCCTCGAACAGGGTGACCAGGCTGCCCTTGTCGTCGATCGAGCCGCGGCCCCACACCGCCCCGTCGGCCACCACCCCGTCGAACGGCGGATGGGTCCAGGCGCCCTCGCTGCCCGGGGTGACCGGCACCACGTCCTGGTGGGCCATCAGCACGATGGGGGCGAGGCTCCGGTCGGTCCCCTGCCAGGTGTAGACCAAGGCGTGGCCGGCCACGACCTCGCGGGCCATCACCCGGTGGGCGTCCGGATAGGTGGCCTGAAGCCACGCGTGGAGCTTGTCCCACTCGCCGGGCTGGTCCTCGGCGGCGTCCTGGTGGCTGACGGTCTGGAAGCGCACGGCCTCGCCCAGGTGCTGGGCCGCCAGGGCCACGTCGACAGGCCGGGCCGACGCCAGGTGGATGCTGGAGGTGTCGACCGCCGCCGGCGCCTTGAACGTCGCCGTCCGCACCGCCACCACGGCCCCGACCGCCAGCATCAGACCCACGGCCGTCAGCGCCGTCCTGCTCTTCCAGCCCATGTCGCACTCCCCGAACGCTTGTTTGGAGGGACTGTGCGATGGGTTGGGGGAACTGCCAACCCCCTTCCCCGTCATCCTCGGACTTGTTCCGAGGACCCCTGTTTCAACCGAGAAGAAGGTTGATCCGTGTAACGGGGCGCCGGCGGTCCACTTCCAAGCGGCAACTCGACGGACCTAGGGGTCCTCGGAACAAGTCCGAGGATGACGGAGGGAGGGAAAGCGCGGCCAGGCCCCCGCCCTCACTCCCCCTCGATCGACCGGATCACCCGCGCCGGATTGCCGCCGACCAGGGTGTTGGCCGGGATGTCCTTGGTCACTACCGACCCCGCCGCCACGACGGAATTCTCGCCCACCGTCACCCCGCCGATGATCGTGACCCCCGCGGCGATCCACACGCCGCGCTCGATCGTGATGGGCCTGGCCGTCACGAACGCGGTGCGCTGCGAGGGCGCGACGGGATGGCCTTCGGTGATCAGGCTGACATTGGGGCCGATCAGCACGTCGTCGCCGATCGTGACCGGCGCCAGGTCGTAGATCGTGCAGTTCTGGTTGATGAACACCCTTTGGCCGACGGCGATGTTCCTGCCGCAGGTGGTGTGGAACGGCGGCAGCAGGCGGAACTGGTCGTCCAGGTCGCGGCCCGTCAGCTCGGCGAACAGCCGCCGGATCTCGTCGGCGTCGTCCATGGTCAGGCGGTTGAGGGCCGGGGTCAGGCGCATGGCCCGCTGGACGTCGGCGACCATGGCGCGGGACTCCGGCGTCCGCCGGGCGATCCTGATCTCGTCGTCGCGCTGGGGCATGGTTGTCTTTCCGATTCGATTCGCCCAGCTTACGCGTGGCTTGGCCGAAGACGGCGGGTCGGCGAAGGGGCAATGACGGATTCATCAAGGACGGCCCCAACGCGGGGCTTCAGCCGCCGGACGTTGATCGGCCTGTTCCTCGGCGTCGCCGGCGGCCTGCCCTCGGTCGCGAACGCCATAAGCTTTCGCGCCCCTGAATTCTGGCTCCACTTTCCACCTGACTCCGCCGACCTTTCACCCACGGCGATGTCGGTTGTTCGGGACACCAAGGCGTATTTCGACGGAGCGAGAGCCGAGCCCAATTCGCGCAACATGTGGTGCCACATCATGGGTGGGGTCGATGGCGCGGAGTTTTCCAAGGGACTGCAGCGCCTCGCGCTGGAGCGGGCGACGTCGGTTGCCCGCGCCCTGGAGACTCTTGGACTCGCCCCTGGGGACTGCTTCCCGACCCGCCTCGCTGGACCCACCCCTTTTGTGCCGAGCCAGCCCGGCAAGGCCGAGGACTTCAATCGCGTCGTCGTGATCACCCTGTACCCCGGCATGGCGCCCATCGGGAACTAGTCGACGGTGAAGGCGGGCGCCTCGCGCATTTGCCTTGCGCCCCCCGCTCGCGCATAGGCTGGCGCGTGATTCCAGCGAAGGTCTCGAGAGCGGCATGAGCGTCCTGGTCCTCGGAGGGACGGGTTTCATCGGCGGGCCGACGGTCGCGCGGCTGCTGGCCGACGGGGTCGAGACCGCCGTCGCCCATCGCATGTCCCATGAGGACGCCCGCGCCGCCCCGGCCGGCGCCGCGTCCGTCGTGCTGGACCGTCGCGACCCGGCGGCGGTGCTGGCCGCCGTGCGCGACCTAAAGGTCGACACCGTGGTCGACCTGATCGCCTATACCCAAGCCGACACCCTGCCGCTGCTGGACGCCCTGGCGGGCGAGATCGGCCGCTACGTGCTGGTCAGCTCGGTCGACGTCTATCGCAACTACGAGGGCCTGCACCGCCGGGGCCGGCCGACGCCGATCTGGGACCGCCTGACCGAGGACGCCGAGCTGCGCGCCAGCCGCTTCCCCTACCGCCTGGCCAAGCCCCGGGCGGCGAGCGATCCCCAGGCCTGGATGGACGACTACGACAAGATCCCCCTGGAGGCGGCCGCCCGGGCGAAGGCCGGGCTGGAGGCGACCATCCTGCGCCTGCCGATGGTGTTCGGACCGGGCGATCGGCAGCGGCGGTTCTCGTGGGCGATCCGGCCGATGGCCCAGGGCCGGCCGCGCATCGTCATCCCCCACCCGTGGGCCGGCTGGCGGGCGACCTTCGGCTATGTCGACGACGTGGCCGCCGGGATCGCCCTGGCGGCGGTCCACCCCCGGGCGGGCGGCGAGACCTTCAACCTGGGCCGCGCCAACACCCCGACCAACATCGCCTGGGCGGCGTCGTTCGCCGAGCACCTGAACTGGCCTGGCGAGGTCCAGCTGGCCCATCCGGACGTGGCGCGCGGGGCCCTGGCCAAGGCGGTCTCGGGCCTGGACCTGGGCTATCCGCTGTTCGTCGACAACGCCAAGATCCGCCGCCGGCTGGGCTATGCCGAGGTCACGGACTTCGACGAGGTCCTGGCGCGGACCGTGGCCGACGAGATGGCGCGGTGAGGGCGTAACCCCTCACCCTCCCACGCCTGCGGCGCGGGCCCCGCCCTCTCCCTCTGGGAGAGGGAGTTCTTTGAGCGTACCTTCGCTCCGAGAGGGGCGCTCATGACTTCATCCAGAACCTGGCCCGCGTGGCTGGTCTGCCTGCTGGCGGCGATGATCGAGGGGTTCGACATCCAGTCCATGGGCGTGGCCGCGCCGCGCATGCTGCCGGCCCTGCACCTGTCGCCGGGCCAGGCCGGGTGGGCGTTCAGCGCCAGCCTGATCGGCCTGATGGTCGGGGCCAGCTTCGGCGGGGTGATCGCCGACCGGGTCGGGCGGCGGCCGGTGCTGACCGTCTCGGTGGCGGCGTTCGGGGTGTTCTCGCTGGTCACGGCCCTGGCGAGCGGCTTCGCGCCGCTGCTGGTTGTTCGCTTCCTGACGGGCCTGGGCCTGGGCGGAGCCATGCCGATGCTGATCGCCCTGGCTTCCGAGCGCGCCAGCCCGGCCCGCAAGGCGACCATGGTGGCCCTGATCGCCGGCGGCATGCCGCTGGGCGGGGCGGTGGCGGGACTGGTGGCCCGCACGCCCGCGGCCCTGGACGACTGGCGGACCATCTTTCTGGTCGGCGGTCTAGTCCCGCTGGTGGTCGCGCCGCTGCTCTATCTCGTGCTGCCGGTCGGACGCCCCGACCGCGCCGACCATCGGCCGGGCGCCGCGGCCGGGGCGCTGTTCGGGGCCGGGCGCTGGCCGGCCACCGCCTGCATCTGGGTCAGCTACGCCCTGGTCGCTCTGACCCTGCACCTGCTGCTGAACTGGCTGCCGACCCTGATGGTGGCGCGCGGCCTGCCGACGGGCTTCGCCTTCCTGGTCTCGACCCTGTTCAACCTGGGCGGGGCCAGCGGCGGGCTGGCGTTCGGGGCGGTGGTCGACCGGCTGGGCGCGCGCGGTCCGCTGCTGGCCGGCTTCGCGGGCCTGGCCGTGGCCCTGGTGCTGATGGCCGGCGCCGGCGGCCAGGCCCCGATCGCCATCCTGGCCTTCACCGCCGGCTTCCTGCTGATGGGCGGACAGTTCACCCTCTACGGCCTGACCCCGCCCTACTACCCGGCCGCGGTGCGGGCCACGGGCGTGGGGGCGGCGGTGGCGGCCGGCCGCGTGGGCTCGATCTTCGGACCCCTGGCGGCGGCCGAGCTGATCGGCGGCGGAGCCAGCGGCGCGGCGGTGGTCGGGGCGCTGGTGCCGGTGGTGGTCGTGGCGGGCGCGGTGGCGGTGGGGCTGACGTTCTTCGCGAAGCCGACCGACTAGGACCGGGGACATGCCCTT
>NZ_JBBEUD010000029.1:0-54050 GCF_037402475.1 Caulobacter sp. CCG-8 | reverse complement strand
TAGCGGGGGGGGGGGCCCCGGCCGGGGGGGGGCCGCCCCTCCTTCGTTCGTCCGGAACCTCAGCCTAGGCCTTGATGAAGGCCAGCAGGTCGGGATTGATGATTTCCGGATGGGTCGTGCACATGCCGTGCGGCAGGCCCGGATAGGTCTTCAGCGTGCCCTTCTTGAGCAGCTTGATGCCGATGCGGGCGGAGTCGTCGATCGGCACGATCTGGTCGTCCTCGCCGTGCATCAGGAACACGGGCACGTCGACGCTCTTGAGGTCCTCGGTGAAGTCGGTTTCCGAGAAGGCCTTGATGCAGTCGTAGTGGGCCTTGGTCCCGCCCATCATGCCCTGGCGCCACCAGTTCTCGACCACCGCCGGCGACACCTTCGCGCCCGGACGGTTGAAGCCGTAGAACGGGCCGGCGGCCACGTCGTGGAAGAACTGGGCGCGGTTGGCGACCTGGGCGGCGCGGAAGCCGTCGAACACCTCGATCGGCAGGCCGCCCGGGTTCTTGTCGCTCTTGACCATGATCGGCGGCACGGCGCCGATCAGCACGGCCTTGGCCACGCGGCCGGGCTTGGCGCGGGCCACGTAGTGGATGACCTCGCCGCCGCCGGTGGAGTGGCCCACGTGGACGGCGTTCTTCAGGTCCAGGTGGTCGGTCAGGGCGATGACGTCGGCGGCGTAGGTGTCCATCTCGTTGCCGGTGTCGGTCTGGGTGGACCGGCCGTGGCCGCGACGGTCATGGGCGATGACCCGGAAGCCCGCGGCCAGGAAGAACATCATCTGGTTGTCCCAGTCGTCGGCGCTGAGCGGCCAGCCGTGGTGGAACACGATCGGCTGGGCGGTCTTGGGCCCCCAGTCCTTGTAGAAGATCTGCGTGCCGTCCTTGGTGGTGACGAAGCCGCTGCTCATGATGGTGTCTCCTGGGGATTTGGGCGAGGCCTTGGGCGTCGCCGCGGACGATGTGGACGCCGAGAGCGAGGGGATCGCGCTCATCAGGGCCAGGCTGAGGCCGCTGGTGACGACGTCGCGCCGCGACGCGCCGTCCTGTTCATCGGAAGACGTGGTCATGCTCCGGCCCCTCTCTGTCGAGCCGGCGCTGGTCGCCGGCGTCCGCGCGGGAGGCTAGGCCGATCGTGGGCGGGCGGCTTGGACATGCCTGCCGTGGTTTGTAGGTTCTGACAGCGCTGGCGCCGAAGGCGGACGGACGCCGCTCGTCCGGCGTTGAGGGCGTCAGCCGGCTTCGGGACGGAAGAAGGTGTTGGCCGTCAGCCGGCCCCGGCGGGGATCGGCGTCGGCGGGCCGGTCGGACAGCACGCCGGCGTGCAGCAGGTTGCTGGCGTAGACGATGATCCGGTTGAACGTCGGCGCGACGACGGCGGTCTGCTCGAACAGGGCGTTGGAGGCGGCGATGTAGCCCTCGTCCGCCCCGACGGCCCCCGTCGCCATCTCCTCGCGCAGGGCGGCCAGGTAGGCGGGGCCGCGCGCGGGATCGATCGCCTCGAAGCCGGTGGCGCGGTGGCGGTAGAAGGCGGTGCCGCCGTGCGGAGGGCTGCACAGATAGTGCAGGATCGCCAGCTGGGTGGGCGAGGTGGTGTCGATGTGCGGCAGGCGCTGGGCCCAGGTCGCCTGGTCGGCCGGCAGGACCGCAATCGACAGGGCGCAGGTGACGTGGGCCTTGCCGCCCGCCGCGACGCCGAAGGTCTCCGCCAGATAGGGCCTCAGGGCCGTGACCAGGGCCTGGACATAGCCCGGCGGGGCGGGCGCGCGGACCCCGGGATAGAAGTTCACGGCCGCCTTGACCGGGGCCAGGACGGCCGTCTCGGCGGCGAAGTCGACCAGGCGCTCGGCCCCGTCCAGCAGGCCGTCCAGGATCAGGACCGGGCTTTGCTCCTGGCCGACGCGCAGGAGCTCGACGCGGGGATCGGGGCCGGGCGCGAAGGCGGCGGTCTCGCTCACCGCCGGGGCGCCTCGGCGGCCTCGGCCGCGGCCAGGTCGGGGGCCTTGGTGGTGAAGCCGCGCGTGTAGACGTCGGTCAGCAGGGCCCGGTGATGGGGCAGGCCGGCGGCGGCGCGGCGGCCCGCCTCCTGCACCCGCCCGAAGTCGGCCCGCGCCAGGTCGCCGTGGGCGTGGGCGGCCGGATCGACCTCTGTCCCGTAGCCCATGCCGTACAGGATGTACTGGTAATTGAAGTACTTGAAGCTCTCGTGGAGGTTCGGGAAGTCGAACGCGTTGGGCGGCCGGTGCTTCCACATCGCCAGGTGGTCCTGCAGGCTCTCCGGGATCGAGGCGGGGTCGCAGTTGTCGGTCCAGAACGCGTTGTCGGTCCGCTGGCTGATGCAGTAGTGCAGCTTGATGAAGTCGATGGCCCGCAGGTAGCGGTCGGTCATGGCCGCGTTGAACTGGCGGGCGGCCGCCTCCATCCCGCCTTGGCGCGGCAGGTTGCGGGCCAGCATGTAGGCGGCGGCCTCGATCAGGACGATGCCGGTGGATTCCAGCGGCTCCAGGAACCCGCCCGACAGGCCCACGGCCACGCAGTTCTTGATCCAGTGCGCCTCGCGGTGGCCGACCTTCAGCTTCAGCAGGCGGGGCGTCAGGCCCTCGCCCGCCTTGCCAACATAGCCCTTGATGATCTCCTCCGCCCGGTCGTCGGTGGTGTGGCGGCTGGAATAGACATAGCCCGTGCCCCGCCGGTCGGGCAGGCCGATGTCCCAGGTCCAGCCGGCCTCGTGGGCGGTGGAGATGGTGGTGGTGGCCACCGGCGCGTCGGGGCGGTCGTAGGGGACCTGCAGGGCCAGGGCGCGGTCGACGAACAGGGTGTCGCCCTTGTCGATCCAGGCGCTGCCCATGGCCTCGCCGATCAGGGCCCCGGCGAACCCGGTGCAGTCGATATAGAGATCGGCCGTCAGGTCGCCGTGCTCGCGGGTGGTCAGCGAGGCGATCGAGCCGTCCTCGGCCTTGTTGACGCCCTGCACGTTGCCCAGCACGTGCTTGACGCCCGTGGCCTTGCCGACGTCGCGCAGCAGGTTGGCCAGGCGTCCGGCGTCGAAATGGTAAGCGTAGGCCATCGGCCCGCCGTACTGCGGATCGTCGAGGCGCTTGGGCCCGCGACCGGCGTCGCAGACCTTGTCCTGCAGGGTGACGGCGTCGGAGAACGGGATGTCGCCCGCCCCGCCCATCAGCCAGTAGGGCGCCAGGTCCAGGCCGCCGTTCAGCAGCCGGGGCTGGGCGAACGGATGGTAGTAGTGGCTGTGGACCCCGTCCTTGGGCGCGGTCTTCCAGTCGACGAACTTGATGCCCTGCTTGAAGGCCGCCCCGGCCTCGCGCATGAACCGCGCCTCGTCGACGCCGATGGTGCGCATGGTGTTCTGGATGGTCGGGAAGGTGCCCTCGCCCACCCCGATGATGCCGATCTCGCTGGACTCGATCAGGGTGATGCGCACCCCGTCCGGCCGGACCGAGCCCAGGCGGCGGGCCAGGTAGGCGGCGGTCATCCACCCGGCCGTGCCGCCCCCGACGATCAGGATGTCGTTGATCGCCTTGTCCACGCCCGTCCCCCTACGCTTTCCGCATTCCTAGCACCGCGCCGTCAGGCCGGCAGCAGGCAACGCACCGCCTCGCCGATCCGCTCGGCGTCGGGGCCCAGCACCACGTGCACGGCGCGCTCGCCGACCCGGACCACGCCGCGCGAGTCCAGGGCCGCCAGCGCCGCCTCGTCCACGGCGCCGTTGTCGCGCACCACCAGCCGCAGGCGGCTGGAGCAGGCGCCGACCGCCTCGACATTGGCCGAACCGCCCAGGGCGGCGACCAGGGTCTCGGCCCGGCTGTCGTCGGCCGCGGTGGGCAGGGCCGAGGTCAGGGGCGCGGCCTTGGCGGCGACGGCCTTGGCCGGCGCGGCGGCGCCGCCGGCGTTCATGGCCGCGCGGATCTCGCCGGCCACCTGGTCGGCCACCGGCCCCAGCACGACCTGCAGGGCCTTGTCCGACGGCTTGACGATCCCCCGCGCGCCCAGGGCTTTCAGGGCCGGCTCGTTGACCGCGCCCTGGTCGGCGACGATCAGGCGAAGGCGGGTGGTGCAGGCGTCGACGCTGGTAAGATTGGCCGCCCCGCCCAGGGCCGCCACAAAGTCCGCCCCGCGTCCGCCGCCGGTGCTCACCACGGGTGCGGCCACCGCGTCGTCGGCCTCGCGGCCCGGGGTCTTCAGGTCGAAGCGCTGGATGGCGAAGCGGAAGATCCCGTAATAGATCGCGCCGTAGACCAGCCCCACCGGGATCAGCAGCAGCGGGTGCGTGGCCTTGTTGAAGTTCAGCACGTAGTCGAACAGGCCCGCCGAGAAGCCGAAGCCCAGCTTGATGTCCAGGATGTTCATCAGGGCCATGGCCAGGCCGGTCAGCACCGCGTGGATCGCGAACAGCAGCGGGGCCAGGAACATGAAGGTGAACTCGATCGGCTCGGTCACGCCGGTCAGGAACGAGGTCAGGGCCAGCGAGCCCAGCATGCCGCCGACGGCCTTGCGCTTGTCGGGGCGGGCCGTGTGGTACATGGCCAGGCACGCGGCGGGCAGGCCGAACATCATCACCGGGAAGAAGCCGCTCATGAACGCCCCGGCGCTCTTGTCGCCGGCCGCGAAGCGGTTGAGGTCGCCGGTGGCGCCGTTGAAGTCGCCCAGGATGAACCAGACCACGTTGTTGAGGATGTGGTGCAGGCCGGTGACGATCAGCAGGCGGTTGAGCAGGCCGTAGACGAACAGGCCCACATTGCCCGAGGCGGTGACCAGGCCCGACAGGCCGTCGACGCCCGCCTCCAGCCCGCTCCACGCGAAGCCGAAGATCAGGGCCAGCAGCACCCCGGCCAGGCCGGCCACGATCGGCACGAAGCGCCGTCCGCCGAAGAAGGCCAGGTATTCGGGCAGCTTGATGTTGCTGTAGCGGTTGTAGAGCCAGCCGCAGATCACGCCCGACAGGATGCCGACCGGGATCGACAGCTTGCCGATCTCCTTGGCCTTCCAGGCCGCGACGGTCAGGTCCCTGGCGCCCTCCACGGCCTTGGCGGCGACGTCGGGCGGCACGACCATCAGGGCGTCGACGCCCTTGGTGGCGATCACGTAGCAGACCACCCCCGCCAGACCCGCCGCCCCGTGGTTCTCGCGCGCCAGGCCCACGGCCACGCCGATGGCGAAGATCAGGCCCAGGCTGGCGAAGACCGCCCCGCCGGCCGCGCCGAAGACGTTGGCCACGGTCAGCGACAGGTCGTGGGTCAGCATCGCCAGTTCGGGCCGGCCCAGCAGGTCGTTCTGGCCGACGCGCAACAGCAGGGCCGCCACCGGCAGCACGGCGATGGGCAGCATCAGGGCCCGGCCCAGGGGCTGGAGGAATTCGAGCGGGGACTTCATCGCTTAGGCTCCAACCTTCTGGTGGAAGGCTTTGCAGAGATCTCGGACGGCCTCCGGCGAGGCCTGGTCCAGCGCCTGGCGGGCCAGGGCCCGGCAGGCCTCGACGTCCAGGGTCCGCACCAGGGCCTTCACCTCCGGCACGGTCGCCGCGGTGGCGGAAAGTTCGGTGACGCCCAGCCCGACCAGCACCGGCACGGCGACCAGGTCGGAGGCCAGGCCGCCGCAGACGCCGACCCAGCGCTGATGGCGCGTCGCACCCTTGCAGGTCTGGTCGATCATCCGCAGCACGGCCGGGTGCAGGGCGTCGATGCGGGCGGCCAGCTCGGGATTGCCCCGGTCCATGGCCAGCACGTACTGGGTCAGGTCGTTGGTACCGATCGACAGGAAGTCGGCCTCGGCGGCGATCAGGTCGGCGGTGACGGCGGCGGCGGGGGTCTCGATCATCACCCCCAGCTCGACGCGCTCGGTGATCCCCATCTCGCGCTTGGCCTCCTCCAGCACGGCGCGGACGGCGCGCAGCTCGTCGAGGCTGGCGATCATCGGGACCATGATCCGGCACTGGCCCAGCGGCTTGACCCGCAGGATGGCCCGCAGCTGGGTCTTCAGCAGGTGCGGCCGCCACAGGCTCACGCGCACGCCGCGCAGGCCCAGGGCCGGGTTCTCCTCGGCCGGGATCGGCAGATAGGGTGCGGCCTTGTCGCCGCCGACGTCCAGGGTGCGGATGATCAGCGGGCGGCCGTCCAGGGCCGAGGCGATGGCCTGGTACTGGCGGGCCTGCTCGTCCTCGTCGGGCGGGGTCTCGCGCTCCAGGAACAGGAACTCGGTGCGCAGCAGACCCGAGCCCTCCGCGCCGTTGGCGGCGGCGGCCAGGGCGTCGTTCAGCGAGCCGACATTGCCGAAGACCTCGATCCGCGTCCCGTCGGCCGTGCGGCTTTCCTGGTGGGCGGCGGCCTTGGCGGCGGCCTTGCGCTCGTGGCGGGCGGCGATGGCGGTCTGGGCGGCGGCCAGCTGGGCGGCGTCGGGACCGACGCGCAAGCTGCCGTCCTCGGCGTCGAGGATCAGGGCCGCGCCCTCGGTGACGTCCAGCACGCCCGGGCCGGCGGCGACGATGGCCGGGATGCCCATGGCGGCGGCCAGGATGGCCACGTGCGAGGTCGGCCCGCCCTTGGCCGTGCAGAAGCCGGCCACCTGGCCCGCCTCCACGCCCATCAGCTGGGAGGGCAGCAGTTCGTCGGCCAGCAGGATGGCGCCGGGCGGCAGGGCGCGGGCCTCGTCCTCCTCGCCCGACAGGGCGCGCAGCACCTGGCGCTCCAGGTCGATCAGGTCGTCGACGCGCTCGGCCAGGCGACGGTCGCCCAGGCCGCGCAGGGCCTCGACATAGCCGCCCACGGCGCGCCGCCAGGCAAAGCCGGCGCTCTTGCCGTCGGCGATCAGCCGGTGGGCCGAGGCGGTCAGTTCGGGATCTTCCAGGAAGGCCAGGTGGGCGCCGAGGATGGCCTTGCGGGCGGTGTCGCCCTTGCTGGCCGACTTCTCGATCTTGGCGCGGACCTGGACCAGGGCGTCCTCCAGGGCGGCGCGCTCGTGGCCCGCGCCGGCGCCGGCCTCGGTCACCACGATGTCGCTGGAGACGAAGCGCACGGCCTGGCCGATCGCCAGGCCCGGGGCGGCCATCACCCCGCGCAGCAGACCGGGCTCGCTGGGCGGAGCGGCGCGGACGGCCTCGACGACGGCGGCCGGCGTGGCGGTCGGCGGGAGGGCCGCGCTCTCGCCCATGCCGCTTTCGATCAGCTCGGCGATGGCGGCCACGGCGAAGTCGGCGTCGGGGCCCGAGGCGACGACGCTGATGCGGTCGCCGTGGCGCACGGCCAGCGACATCACCCCGACCGGGCTCTTGGCGCTGGCCCGGCGGTTGACGGCGACCAGGGCCACCTCGGCGGCGAACTTGCGGGCGCTCTCGGCGATGCGGGCGGCCGGGCGGGCGTGGATGCCGTGCTGCAGCGGCACGACGACCTCGCGCGCCACCTCGCCCTCGGCGATGGCCAGCACCGCGCCGGCGCCGCCCACCGGGGCCAGCTCCATCAGGAAGTCGCCCACCGCGGCGGCGTGGTCCTGCTCGCGGCGCACGATCTGGAAGGCGTCGGCGTTGGTGATCACCACCGGGGTGATCAGGCTCTTGGCGCGCTGGCTCAGCAGGTCCAGGTCGAAGCTGATCAGCTTGTCGCCCGTCTTGACCGCCTGGCCGTCCTTGACGTGGACCTCGAAGCCCTCGCCGCCCAGGCCGACGGTCTCCAGCCCCACGTGCATCAGGATCTCGGCGCCGTTGTCGGCCCGCAGGGTGACGGCGTGGCGCGTGCCGTGCACGGCGATCACCCGCGCGTCGCAGGGCGCGTGCAGGGTCGAGCCCAGCGGGTCGATGGCCAGGCCGTCGCCCAGCATGCGCTCGGCGAACACCGCGTCGGGCGTCTCGTCCAGCGGGGCGATCCAGCCCTTGAGCGGCGAGGACAGTACGAGATTGGACACCGGGACGCTTCCTGCTTCTGGGTTCTTAGTTCTCGCCGCTCTTGCCGGCGGCCGTGAGGGAGACGCTGTCGAGCACCAGGGTCGGCTCGACGGACTTGGCTGTAAAGGTCAGGCAGAGATCGTGGACCCCGCCCTCGGCCGGGATCCTGCCGCCGACCGTTCCGAGGGCGGGCCCGCGGGCGGCGGCGCCCAGCGGGATGGCGGCGATCCGCTCGCCCGCGCAGCCGTCGAGCCGCACCTCCAGCTCGCCGTCCGGCGTGGCCGGGGCGCGCAGCGGGATCTTCTCGCGGTCGGCGCCGATCTGGAAGTTGAACGGCACCTGGCCGATGCGGGCGGTCAGGGTCAGGGCGGTCGACAGGTCGGCGCCCTTCCATACCCAGCAGGGGTTCATCAGGTCGACGGCGAACACCGCGCGCGGGCCGCTCACCGGGGCGTCGTCCTCGAGCGACAGGTTGATGCCGTTGCCGCAGATCTCGAGCTGGTGGCTGTTGCGCGTCTGGGCGGCCAGCAGGCTGACCGGATAGTCGCGGACCCGGCCCAGGGGCTCATCGCCCAGGAAGGTCCGCGTGCGGACGGTCTTGCCCGGCGCGACGCTCAGGGGCGCCGCGTAGAGGCTGGAGGCCTTGGTCGGCGCCTTGCCGTCGGTGGTGTAGCGGATCTCGCCGAGACCCAGGCCCGAGGCCAGGGCGACCGACACCTGGCCGCCGTCGGCGGGGCGCAGGGTGGCCTGGGGTTCGTAGGGCACGGTGTCGTGGGCCACGCCCAGTACGTCCATCCGGGCGATCTCGGCCGGCAGGCGGGCGGCGAAGCTGTCCCAGTCGCGGCCGGCCTCGGGCGTCCAGCCGTTCTCGGCCACGGCGATCAGGCGCGGGAAGGTCATCTTCTCCAGCCGCTCGTCGGTGCGCATGTGCTCGGTGAACGAATTGGCCTGCAGGCCCAGGATGTGGGCGCGCTGGGCCTGCGTCAGGGCGGCCGGAGCGGCGTCGAAGTCGTAGACGTCCTTGAGGCTGACGATCTTGATCCGGCCGGGCGGCTCGTCGGCCGAGGCGCTCTGGCGGCGGTCCATGTAGAGGGTGCTGTCGGGCGCCAGCACCGCGTCGTGGCCCTGGGAAGCGGCGGCGACCGCCCCCTCGACCCCGCGCCAGGACATGACCGTGGCGTTGGGAGCCAGGCCCCCTTCCAGGATCTCGTCCCAGCCGATCATCCGCCGGCCGCGGCTGTTGATGTGCTTTTCGGCGCGCTGGATGAACCAGCTCTGCAGCCCGTGCTCGTCCTTGACGCCCAGGGCCTGGATCTGGGCCTGGACCTCGGGGCTGGCCTTCCACTGGTCCTTCACGGCCTCGTCGCCGCCCACGTGGATGTATTCGGACGGGAAGAGGTCCATCACCTCGTCGAGGATGTCGTTCAGGAAGCCGAACGTCTCGTCGCTGGGCTTGTAGAGATAGGGGAACACGCCCCAGTCGCCCATGTTCGCGCGCGGCGGGGCCTTGGTCATGCCGTATTGGGGATAGGCCACCAGCGGCGCCAGGGCGTGGCCCGGCATCTCGATCTCGGGGACGATGGTGATGCCGCGCGCCGCGGCGTAGGCCACCAGCTCGCGCACCTGGTCCTGGGTGTAGAAGCCCTGGTAGCGGATCGGCTTGCCGGTCTTGGGGTCGCGCCCCGCCGCCCCGGCCGGGACGCGCCAGGAGCCTTCCGAGGTCAGCTTCGGATACTTCCGGATCTCCAGCCGCCAGCCCTGGTCGTCCACCAGGTGCCAGTGCAGGACGTTCAGCTTGTGGGCGGCCATGGTGTCGAGGATCGACTTGATCGTCTCGACGCTCTGGAAGTGGCGGGCGCTGTCCAGCATGAAGCCGCGCCAGGCGAAGCGCGGGGCGTCGTCGATGCCGACGGCGGGCAGCTGGGCGGGCCCCTTGGCGGCGTCCTGCACGGCCAGCTGCCAGACGCTGACGGCGCCGTAGAACAGGCCCGCGCGCTTGGGGGCGGTGATGACGACGCCGGTCGGGGCGATCTCGACTTTGTAGGCCTCGATCTTGTCGCTGGAGACCGCGCCCCGGGCCAGGGCGATGGCCGCCTCGCCGGCGGAGGGCGCGCCCTCGACGACGGCGGGCTTCAGGCCGCGGGCCTTGAACAGCATGTCCGACAGCTGGCCGGCCACGACGCGGGCCTCGACGTCGCCCTTGGCGACGAAGATCCGGGTCCTGGCGGTCAGGGCGAAGGTCCCCTGCCCCGGGGTCGCCTGGGCCGGGGCCGGCGTCAGGGTCAGGACGGGCTGAGCCGCATGGGTCGCCGAGGCGAAGGCCAGGGCGGCCACCGACGCCGAAAGGATCGCCGAGGCCTTGAGGGCGGAAAAGGTCATGAGAGGTCGCTCACCAGCTGACATGCGGAAAGGACGGGGCGGCAAAAAGCGGGCGGAGCGTTTGACCGCTCCGCCCCAGCTCCGTGCTTGCAGTCAGGAGGACTTTGGTCGCGATCGGCGGCGGCGGGCAGGTCATGACGCGATCCTGGACCATGCCGCCTCCGATGCAACGATCTCGGGAGGAAACTACGGGCCTCCGGCGCGGACGCCGGAGGCCCGGTACGCGGACTAGAACTTGAAGCGGACACCGCCGAAGATCATGCGGCCGTTCTTGTAGATACGGGCCGGACGGTTCGGATCGTTGTCGTAGTTGTCGGTCTGCTTCTCGTCGGTCAGGTTGATCGCGTCGAGGCTGAGCGAGATGTTTTCGGTCAGGTTGACGCTGGCCGAGGCGTCCAGCGAGGCGATCGAGTCCGACCACAGCTGCCGGTAGCCGCGCTCGGCGTCGTAGTCGACGAAGAACTTGGACCGGTAGTTGTAGGACAGACGGGCGCTGAAGCGGTCGTTCTCGTAGTAGCCGCTGACGTTGAAGATGTTCTTCGAGTTCGACGGCACCGGAACGCCCGTGGACGAGCTGGCGTCGGAGTAGGTGTAGTTGGCCAGGACGCCGAAGCCGTTCCAGATGGGCATCTGGAAGTTGACCTCGAAGCCCTTGGTGTCGCCGCCCGCCACGTTCACCGGACGGCCGACGCTGTAGTTACAGCTGTAGAGGCCCGGCGATTGCAGCACGCACTGGTTGGCGGGGTTCACGACCCGCGGGTCGTTGGCGGCGGCCTGCAGCGGCAGCTTCTCGGTCGTCGCGCCCTGGACGATGAAGGTCGAGATGTCCTTGTAGAAGAAGTCGACCGACAGGATCGACTGCGGGGCGAAGTACCACTCGAGCGTCGCGTCGTACTGGTTGGCGCGATACGGGTCGAGGTTCGGGTTGCCGCCCGAGGCCGTCAGCAGGGACTCGGTCAGCGAGGTGAAGCCGGCCATCTGGGCGTAGTCCGGACGGGCCAGGACGCGGCCGGCGGCCACGCGGAGCACCAGGTCGTCCTTCAGGTCGAACGCGAAGTTCGCCGAAGGCAGGATGTCGGTGTACTCCTTCTCGCCCGAGGTCGGCGCCATCAGGCCGAACGGGTTGTTGATCGCGCCCGGCGTGCCCGCCGAGACGCCGACGCGCCAGGCGTTGGTCTCGATCTTGGTGTTGACGACGCGGACGCCGACGTTACCGCGCCAGCCGTCGCCCTTCAGGTTGCCCATCACGTAGCCGCCGAAGGTCTTCTCGTTGAAGTCGAAGCTTTCGAGCGGACCGAAGTGGTCGCAGTTGGCCAGGCCGATGCAGCCGCCGGTGTTGGGGTTGTTCGGGTCGTAGATCGTGGCCGGACCCATCGCGGCGTAGATCGCCTCGATCTTGTTCTTGTCGGCCGTCAGGTACGAGCTGAGCACGCCCGGACCCTTGATGCCGTCCAGGTAGTCGCTGGGCGTCGGGCCGCCGGCGACGTCGGCCAGCGAGCAGGCGTGGCCGCCGCAGGCGCTGGCGCCGAACAGGGCGCGGCGCTGACCGTAGGTCTGCACCACGTCGCGGTCGTGGTCGGTGTACTTCAGGCCGAACTTGACCGAGCTGAACACGCCGCCGTCCAGGAACTTCTCGCCGTCGACGAAGGTGTAGAACTCGTCGTCGTCGTTGACGGTGGTGTTGGCCGACACCCAGCCCAGCGACATCTCGTCGTCGGCGGTCTGGGGGTTGATGTCGGTGAAGCTCACCTTCGGCAGGCCGCCCGACAGGTCGTAGCTCAGGCCGGTCGCGGCGTTGGTTTCCCAGAACGGCTGCAGGTCGGTGGCGCCCTTGGCCTTGGTGTAGCCGACGCGGCCGCTGAACTCCCAGCCGTCGGCCGGACGCCAGGTGCCCGACAGGTCGAGCGAGCCGACATTGGTGTGGGCCAGGCGGTCGATGGCGTCGAACACCACGCCGTTCGCGCCGGGCGTGTTGAAGTTGCCGGCCACGGCGGTGCCGTTGCTGACCTTGGTGATGTTGAAGGTCTCGGTCGGCGTCGTGGCCAGGGCGCCGATCTTCTGGCTGACCCACGCCATGTAGTTCTGGTTGAAGTTGTCGGCGTCCATGTGGGAGTAGAACCCGGTCAGGTTCACGTCCCACTTGTCGCTGGGCGCGTATTGGATGGCGAAGTTGGCGCCCTTGCGCTCGCGGGTCTGGGTGAACAGCGACGAGCCGATCAGGCTGGGCGCGTAGACCGTCTGGCCGGGCGTGATGCCGGTGATGTTGGTCCCGTTGCCGGTGGCCGTGGTCACGGCCTGGTAGCCCAGGACCTCGATGCCGTCGCGGCGGATGCGGCGCTTGTCGTAGATGCCGCCGACCAGGACGCCGAACGTCTTGTCGGCGTTGTGCCAGCTGAGCATGGCCGAGGCGGTCGGATCGGTGTCGCCCGACTTCTCGTCATGGAAGGCCTGCAGCGAACCGGAGACCGTCAGCGGGTCCAGGTCCAGCGGGTTGCGGGTGTGCACGTTGACCGTGCCGCCCACGCCGCCTTCGTCGATGTCGGCCATCGGGCTCTTGAAGACCTCGACCTTGCCGACGATTTCCGACGGCAGCATCAGGTAGTTGAAACTGCGGCTGGCCTTGAACTGGTCGAGAATGAACCAGTCGGCGGTGGCCACGGCGTGGCCGTTCAGCAGGGTGCGGTTCAGGGTCGGCGCGGTGCCGCGGATCGAGATACGCTCGCCTTCGCCGAATTCACGCTGGATGGTGACGCCCGGGACGCGCTGCAGCGACTCGGCGACGTTCTTGTCCGGGAACTTGCCGATGTCTTCGGCGGTGATCACGTCGATCACGGCGTCGGCGTTACGCTTGGCTTCGACCGAGGCCTGCAGCGAGGCCCGGATGCCGGTGACGACCAGCTCGTCGACTTGTGTAGAGTCCTGCGCGAAGGCCGGCGCGGCCAACGCGACCGCCAGAACGCTGGCGGACGCAGTTAGAATGGTCTTGTGGAAATTTCGCATACTCGGCTTCTCCCCTTTTTCCAGACCCTTGGGCCTGGAGCCGAACCCCAAGCCCAATCTGATACCAATTATCTGCGGACATCCGTAGAATGCGGTACTTCTCGGGCCTCGGAAGGCGACTGTGACGGAAATTTATCGGATGACAAGGCCAAAAAAGAACCAATTGCAGACCATGTTCTTATTGGTACGAAAATGGTCATATGCTATCCCGGTGGTCACGGGGTGGCGCGGTTTTGCGCGGGGGTGCGGAATTGACGATGTTTTCTGAGAGGATCGGCGGCCTGGCCGGCGACGACCACGCCCCGCTCTACAAGCAGCTGCAACGCGCCCTGCGCGAGGCCATCCAGAAGAAGGTGCTGGGTCCCGACGACGCCCTGCCGGCCGAACGCGACATGGCCGAGGAGTTCAACATCTCGCGCATCACGGTGCGCAAGGCGCTGGACGGCCTGGTCAGCGAGGGCCTGCTGACGCGCCGCCAGGGCGCGGGCACCTTCGTCGCCGCGCGCGTGGAGAAGAGCTTCTCCAAGCTCACCTCGTTCACCGAGGACATGATCTCGCGCGGGCGGGTCCCGCGCAGCGAATGGATCAGCAAGGCCATGGGCGCCGTCACGCCCGAGGAGTCGCTGACCCTGGGCCTGTCGCCCGGCACGCCGGTCTTCCGCTTCGCCCGCATCCGCTACGCCGACGGCGCGCCGATGGCGCTGGAATATTCCACCGTCGCCGGCTTCGCCCTGCCCTCGGCCGAGGTGGTGGGCGTTTCGCTCTATGAAGCCCTGGAGGCCACCGGCCACCGCCCCGCCCGCGCCCTGCAGCGGCTGCGCGCGGTGCTGTTCACCGCCGAGCAGGCCGAGCTGCTGGGCGTGCCGGTCAAGGACGCGGGGCTGCTGATCGAGCGCCGCAGCTTCCTGCCGGACGGCCGGGCGGTCGAAGTGACCCAGTCCTATTACCGCGGCGACGCCTACGACTTCGTCGCCGAACTGAACGCCCTCAGCTGAGGGCCACGCACTGAGCGGGGCCCGCCCCGCACGCTTATGTAAAGGGAACGCCTGCTTTGGAGGCCAACGTCTTGACCCGACCCGCACCCCCCGCTGAACCGGCGAGGCTGACGGCGGAATCGACCCGCATGTTCCTCGAGGCCGGCCAGGCCTCGCAAGCCGTCGCCGCCCAACTGGCCGCCAACGCCGCCCGCGCCGCCAAGATCGGCGAGCGCCTGCGCGCCCAGCCGCCCCGCGCCGTGGTCACCTGCGCCCGCGGCAGCAGCGACCACGCCGCCACCTTCGCCAAGTACCTGGTCGAGACCCGCACCGGCGTCCTGACCTCGTCGGCCGCCCTGTCGGTCAGCTCCGTCTACGCCGCCCAGCAGGACCTGGGCGACGTGCTGTATCTGGCCATTTCGCAGTCGGGCAAGAGCCCGGACCTGCTGGCCGCCGTCCAGGCCGCCAAGGCCGCCGGCGCCTTCGTCATCGCCCTGGTCAACGACACCGCCTCGCCCCTGGCCGCCCTGGCCGACGAGGTGCTGCCGCTGCACGCCGGGCCCGAGCTGAGCGTGGCCGCCACCAAGTCCTACATCACCGCCCTGTCGGCCATCGCCCAGCTGGTCGCCGCCTGGACCGGGGACGAAGACCTGACCGCCGCCCTGTCCACCCTGCCCGCCCTGCTGGCCGAGGCCTGGACCCTGGACTGGACCCCGGCCGTCGAGCGCCTGAAGCTGGCCCGCAACCTCTATGTGCTGGGCCGCGGCGTCGGCTTCGGCGTCGCCCAGGAGGCGGCCCTGAAGTTCAAGGAGACCTGCGGCCTGCACGCCGAGGCCTTCAGCGCCGCCGAGGTGTTGCACGGGCCCATGGCCCTGGTGAAGGAAGGCTTCCCGGTGCTGGTCTTCGCCCAGAACGACGAGAGCCGCGACAGCGTCGACGCCATGGCCGAGGGCGTGGCCGAACGCGGCGCCGACGTCCTGCTGGCGGGCGCCGGAGAAACAGGCGCCGGGGTCCTCCCGGCCCTGGCCGCGCACCCCGTGATCGAGCCGATCCTGATGATCCAGAGCTTCTACCGGATGGCCAATGCGCTTTCGGTGGCGCGCGGCTACGATCCCGACAGCCCTCCGCACCTCAACAAGGTCACAGAAACCGTCTGATGCAGTCTGTTCTCGTTAATGGCCGCATCCTGACGCCCGAGGGGATCGTCGACGGCAAGGCCGTGGCGATCGTCGACGGCCGGATCCAGGGCCTCATCGACAGCGCTGACACGCCGGCGGGCGCCGAGCGCCACGACCTGGACGGCGGCCTGCTGGTCCCCGGCTTCATCGACACCCAGGTCAACGGCGGCGGGGGGGTGCTGTTCAACGACGCCACCACCGTCGAGGCGATCGCCGCCATCGGCGCGGCCCACCGCCCCTACGGCACCACCGGCTTCCTGCCGACCCTGATCAGCGACGACCTGGCCGTGGTCGACGCGGCCATGCGCGCCACCGAGCAGGCGATCGAGGCCGGCGTGCCCGGCGTGCTGGGGGTCCACATCGAGGGTCCGTTCCTCAATGTGAAGCGCAAGGGCATCCACGATTCCAGCAAGTTCCGGACCCTCGACGACGAGGCCGTGGCCCTGCTCAGCTCGCTCAAGCGCGGCAAGACCCTGGTGACCCTGGCGCCGGAGACCACCACGCCCGAGATGGTCCGCCGCCTGGCCAGCGCCGGGGTGACGGTGGCCGCCGGCCACACCAACGCCGCCTACGGCACGGTGCGCAAGGGGCTGGACGCCGGCCTGACCGGCTTCACCCACCTGTTCAACGCCATGTCGCCCCTGACCAGCCGCGAGCCTGGCGTGGTCGGCGCGGCCCTGGAGAGCCAGAGCGCCTGGTGCGGGATCATCGTCGACGGCCGCCACGTCGACCCCGTGACCCTGAAGATCGCCCTGCGCACGCGGCCCCTGGACCGCTTCATGCTGGTGACCGACGCCATGCCGACCGTCGGCATGACCGAGAAGGACTTCAACCTGCAGGGCCGCCACATCCGCGTGGTCGACGGGGTCTGCGTCGACGACCACGGCACCCTGGCGGGCTCGGACCTGGACATGATCGGCGCGGTCCGCAACGCCGTGTCGATGCTGGCCCTGTCGCTGGAGGACGCCGTGGCGATCGCCTCGGCCTCCCCCGCCGCCTTCCTGGGTCTGGCGGGCCGGCGCGGCGCGATCAAGGCCGGGGCCGCCGCCGACCTGGTGCTGCTGGACGACGCGCTCCAGGTGCGCCGGACGTGGATCGACGGGGTTGTGAACGCCTAATCCGCTCATCCCGGCGAATGCCGGGATCCAGATCCCATAGCGGTGTGGTGGACTGGAAGAGCTCAACGCTCGTGGCGTCAGCCTCAAAACCATTCCATCTGGGTCCCGGCATTCGCCGGGATGAGCGGCTTCAAACAACCACCAAAAAAGTAGGGCGCTGGTTTGCACCAGCGCCCTTTGGTCGTTTCGGGGAGGAATGCGACCTAGAACTTGTACTTCACGCCCAGATAGAACTGACGGCCGTAGTGAACGTACTCTTCCGAGCTCAGTCGGGTGGAGTCGTCGACCTTGCTGTCTTCCTGGTCGGTCAGGTTGATCGCCTCGAAGGTGACCGTGAACTTGTTGAATTCGTAGCTGACCTGACCGTCGAGGTTGAAGGTCTCTTCCTTGATCCGCACGTCGTTGTTGTTGGTGGCCGAGGGGGCCACCTGGATCAGGTACTGGTCGCGATACGAACCCGAGACACGCGCCTTGAACGGCCCGTTTTCGTAGTAGAGCGTGGCGTTGAAGGCGTCCGGCGACAGGTTGACCAGCGGCTGGGTGACCAGCACGGCCGGAGCGGTCTGCACGCGCGGCGTCACGCCCGGAGCGGTGTAGGTCGGCGACTTGATGATGTAGGCGATGTCGCTCTTGACGTGGGTGTAGTTCAGGATCGCGCCGAACTTGTCGAACGGAGCCGGCAGGAAGGTGAACGGGCGCTGGGCGCTCAGTTCGAAGCCTTTCAGCTTGCCGCCCGGGCTGTTGACGTTCGTCGTCACCGTGAACTCGGTCGCCGCGGTGTTGCCGTTGCTCAGCAGGCTGTCGGGCAGGCCCGTCTCGGCCCAGGTCATGACCTCGGCGGTCTGCTGGATGTAGGACTTGATGTCCTTCTGGAAGAAGCCGGCCGAGAACAGGGTTTCCTTGTCCGGATACCACTCGAAGCTCAGGTCCAGGTTGTTCGCCAGCATCGGATTGAGGTCCGGATTGCCGCGCGTCAGGGTCTGGTTGCTCTGGCTCATGGCGGTGAAGCCAGGGGTCAGGTTCGGCAGCTGCGGACGCGTCATCACCTTGGCGGCCGCGAAGCGGATGAAGAGGTTCTCCATCGGCTGGGCCGAGATGTTCAGCGACGGCAGGGTGTTGGTGTACTCGCGGTCCACCGTCTGGACGGCGTCCGTGGCCACCTGTTCGGAGATGACGCCGAACGGGGTGGTGACCGCCACCGTCTTGTTGCCGGAGTTGTAGTGGCCGGTCGCCGACTGCTCGGTCTTCACCTGGCGCACGCCGAAGTTGCCGCGCACCGGGATGTTGAAGATGTCGTAGTCGAAGTCGCCTTGCAGGTAGAAGGCGGTGTCCTTCTCGGTGATCTCGCGCAGGGCGCCCAGCTGGTTCAGGACGCTGAGGCGGAAGTCGCCGTACTGGTTGATGCAGTTACAGTTGTAGTCGAGGACCTTCGACAGCTTGTCCAGGTCGGGCGCGATCCACGAGGTCGGCACGCCCGACGGCAGGTCCAGACCGCGGCCGAAGCCGGTGATCAGGCGCGAGACGTCGGCCACGGTGACGCCGGCCGGCAGGCCGTAGGCCGCTTCGGCGGTGAAGGTGGTGCCGGTGGTGGCCAGGTTGCGCGAGTACAGGCGCTGCTCCCACGAGGAGAAGCCGTATTCCTTGTAGTCGCCGCCGTAGCGCAGCTTGAAGCCGTCCAGGATCTGGTAGTCGACGTCGGCCCGGAAGGTCTTGAAGGTGTTGACCGCCTTGCTGGGACGCATGCGCAGCAGCGACGGGTCGCCGTTGGCGTTGCTGGGGCTGTAGACGAAGTTGGCCGGATTGGTCGGGTCGAAGCCGTAGTTGAAGTTGGGCAGCTTGTCGTTGGCCGAATAGTCGTAGCTGTAGTTGTCGCTGTTGTAGCGATCGAACGAGAAGGTCGTCTGGACCGGGTTGTCCTGGATCGAGCGCGACTGGCCGTAGACCACGTTCAGGTGACCGGCTTCACCGAACTTGGTGTCGTAGGTCAGGGTGAACTGGTTGAACTCGGTCTTCAGGTCGTCGTGGCGGTACTCGACGCGGGCGTCGACGTCGTCGAACGTGCCCTTGATCAGGTGGCCCTTGTCGTCGGCCTGGAAGTTGACCACGTCGGTCTGGGGCATGCCCGCGCCGCTGCGGCTGAACGAGATGACTTCCAGATAGGTTTCGTCGCGGTTGTTGGTGAAGTTGGCCACCAGCGCGTCGAGGCTCAGGGTCGAGTTCTCGGTCGGGCGCCATTGCAGCGAACCGGTCAGGCCCAGGCGCTTCTGGTCGTACTGCAGGCGGCCGTAGCGCGGGATGCGCGGGTGCCACAGGTTGTTGGCGGTGCCAGTCGCGGCCGGGGTGGTTGGGCTGGTGCCGCCGACGACGGTGCCGATCTGCGAGCAGGTCAGGGGCGGACCGCTGACCGGGTTGTAGGCCGCGCCCGTGCAGGGGAACGCGGTCGACGAGTTGAAGGCGACCGACGGGTTTTCCCAGCGGCCGGTCGACGAGCCTTCTTCCAGCGTCTTGCGCTCGGCGTAGGCCACCGAGATCAGGGCGCCGATCTCACCGATGCCGGTGTCCCAGCGGTTGCTGGCCAGGAAGGTGAAGCGCGGATCGTTCTCGCGCGACAGGTCGTTCCAGCCGATCTTGGCGCCCATGCTCATGGCCGGGCCGCTGAAGTCGAACGGACGCGCGGCCTGCAGGTCGATGATGGCGCCCAGAGAGCCCTCCTCGTTCGAGGCCGAGGTCGACTTGCGCACGGTGACGCTGTTGAACAGTTCCGAGGCGAAGATCGAGAAGTCGAACTGGCGGCCGCGGTTGGCGCCGCCCGAGCTGTCCTTGCCGCCGGTGGTGGCCAGGGCTTCCAGGCCGTTCAGGCGCACGACGGTGAAGTCGGGGCCCAGGCCGCGGACGGTGATGGTGCGGCCTTCGCCGCCGTCGCGGTCGATCGACACGCCCGGCACGCGCTGCAGCGACTCGGCCAGGTTCAGGTCGGGGAAGTCGGCGATGTCCTGCGCCTTGATGACATCGACCAGGTCGTTTTCACGACGCTTGATGTCCAGGGCGTTGGCCAGCGAGGCGCGGAAGCCGGTGACGACAACCGCTTCGACGGCGTTGTCTTCCGGCTGGGCGGCGGGGGCGGCGGCGGGCGCGTCTTGCGCCGCGGCAGCACCGGCCATGGCCATAGCCATCAGCATGGCGCCGCCGGAGGCGCCGAGTTTGAGCGCGCGGATGCGCGTCTTGGAAACCTGGGACAATGTATCCTCCTCCCGTGACCACATTCTTCTGAACGGCGCTTCCGCGCCGCCCGGCCTAGAACACGTCCGCGCTTCCTTCCCGCGCGGCCGCCCTCGAGGGCCGTCATTTTTGACACCGGTGTCACACCTTTGTGAGGTGTTGTCCTGACACCGGTAGCAATGCAAGCGGTATCAAATGAAACCGCCGTTCACAAGATGGCTGAAGCGTGGCGAAACGTAGCGGCGTCGCAATCGTGTCGTTTCGGTCACAACCCAGCCAAGCTTGTTATAGGTCCCCTGCCCTCTCAGAGGTCCTCGATGCGCCGTTGGCTGACCTTGTTGAGCCCGTCGATCACCGCGCGGCGCTGGTCGGGGTTCAGGTCGGCCGTGCGCAGCAGGCGTAGCGAATTGATGTGCACGTCGATGGCCTCCCAGCGCCACGCGCCGGCCTCCGAGCAGGTGTCGACCAAGGCGCAGAACGAGATCGCCGCCTGGTCCACGCACGAGCCCGGCAGGAAGCCCGACACGTCGATGATGCGCAGCGCCAGGGTGTAGAGGTCCTGGAAGGCGCCGTCGCCGCGGGTAGCCGCGGCCGGCTTGCCGAACCGGCTGTCGATCTCGGCCAGGGCGGCGTCCAGCACCGCCAGCGACTCGGCGCGCAGCGGCTCCAGCGCCGCGTCGGCGGCCGCCAGGGCGTCCTTGGCCATCATGCCGCCGTTGGCCCGGGCCAGCATCGACAGGCGGTTGGGAGCGCGGAACTTGCGGGCGACGGTCATGACTTGGCTTTCTCGGAGTCGGGCGACTCCAGGGCCCCCGAAGAGGCGGATTGGGCGCCGGGCGGACGCAAGGCTTGCGGGGGGTCCTCGCGACGACGCCCCTTGGCGCCGTTGGGGGGACCGTCGTTCTTGAACCGCCGGTCGGGACCGAGATACGTCTCGCACTCGATGAACTGCCGGTCTTCCTTGGCCGCCCACAGGATGCGCTCCAGCACGATCTTGGGGGTGATCGGCTTGGCGATCGTGAAGTTGGCGCCGGCGTCGCGCGCCTTGAACACGTGCGACGGCGGGGTGTGGCCGGAGACCAGGATCACGGCCAGGTAGCGATTGGCCTCCAGGGCGCCGCGGCGCAGCCACTTGACCAGCTCGTAGCCGTCGACCCCGGCCATGTTGGTGGCGCTGATGACCAGGTCGAAGGTGCGTTCGCGCAGCAGGGTCTGGGCGGACTTGGCGCTGTCGGCCCGCGTCAGGTTGCCGACCCCGAAGCCCAGCAGCACCTGGGACAGCAGGTTCAGCGATGGGGCGCTGTCGTCGACCAGCAGCACCTCGACCTTTTCGAGGTTGATCCGCGTCGAGGCGTGGAGCGGTTCGCGCATGGGCTGGAACCTGGGTCTAGAAGAAGTCGAGCTCGCCGGCCTCGGCGGTCCAGCCCGCGTGGTCCTGGGCGTCGCGCAGGCGGCCCACCAAGTCGGCCAGGCCCAGGCCTTCGAGCAGGGGCTCGACGGCCATGCTCCACTCGCCCGAGGCGTGCTGGCCGATGCGGGCCAGGACGTCCGACAGGCCGTGCAGGCGCTGGCTCAGCTCATCCAGGGCCTGCAGCCGCGACAGGTTCTCCAGCGCCGCGCCGCCCGTCGCCAGGTCGCCGGCGATGTGCTCGCAGTCCCGGCAGATCGCCGCGGCCGCCATCAGCTCCGCCGCCAGCCGACGCGAAAGCTCGCCCACGGGCAGCTGCCCGCGGGTGTCGTCGGCGTCGTTGGTGGCGAGCGGCTGTGCGGTCATGGGCGTCAGAACAGATCCACATCGCCGCTGGACACGGCAGGCATCGGAGCGGGCGTGGGACGACGGACGTCCTGCGGGGCGTTGTCGACAGCGACCAGGCGCTGGCGGACCCGGCCGGACGCCGGCCAGAACTCGACGCGGCGCGCCGACAGCCCGCCCGTGCTGGACGAGACGATCGGGATGCCTTCGTCGCGCAGGAAACGCTCGGCGAAGGCGGCGTTGCTGGCGCCGACGTCCGAAAGGCCGTCGAACAGCTTGCCGCCGCCGAAGATCTTGGCTTCCAGACGGTCGCGGCGCGCGCCCTTCTTCAAGAGGCCGTTGATCAGCAGTTCCATGGCGAAGGCGCCGTAGCGCACGGCGTCGCCGCCGTCCTTGCCGCGGTCGCCCGCGTCGGGCAGCAGGAAGTGGTTCATGCCGCCGATGCCGGTCGTCGGATCGCGCAGGCACGCGGCGATGCACGAGCCGAGCACCGTGGTCATGACCACGTTCGGGTCCGACGACACGTGGCTTTCGCCTTGCGTGACGTGGACCTTGACCGCCGGGCCGGAGGCGTCGTCTGGGTGAGGGTCCCGTCCGATCATGTCAGCTGGCCAAAGACCTGTTCGATCTTTTCCTTCAGGCCCTGAACGGTGAACGGCTTGACGCAGTAGTTGTTGACTCCGAACTGCACGGCGCGCTGGACCAGTTCGCGGTCGGCGCGGCCCGTCAGCATGACGAAGGCGGTCTGGCGGATCGGCGGGTGCGAGCGCACGGCGCGCAGCAGGGCCAGCCCGTCCATCTTGGGCATGTTGAAGTCCGAGATGACCAGGTTGGCCGGCTTGGCCAGGAGGTTCTTGAGAGCCTCTTCGCCGTCCGGGGCCTCGCGGATGTCCTTGAACCCGATCTGCTGCAACGCATTGCGGATCAGCGCCCGCATGGTCAGCTGGTCATCGACGACGAGAACGGAAATGGTGCTTGCTTGGGGCATGGGTTCATCGCCTCGCGGAGGCCAGATCGAGGATGGTTTGGCCCATGGAGGACAGGGGAACCTGCTTCTCCACCGCGCCGAGTTCAAAAGCCGTACGAGGCATGCCGTAGACGACGCAACTGGCCTCGTCCTGGCCGACCGTCTTGGCGCCGGCCTTGCGCATGGCCAGCAGGCCCTGCGCGCCGTCGCGGCCCATGCCGGTCAGGATGGCGCCGACCGCCTTGTCCCCGACGGCCTGGGCCACCGAGTTGAAGAGCACGTCGACCGAGGGACGGTGTCCGCTGACGGGGTCGCCCTGCACCAGGCGGCAGCGCAGCCCGGCCGAGCGGACGACTTCCAGGTGGGTCGCGCCGCCCGGGGCGACATAGACCTTGCCCGGCTCCAGCAGGGCGCCGTCGACGGCTTCCTGCACCTTGGCGCCGCTGGCGCGGTCGAGGCGGGCGGCGAAGCTGGCCGTGAAGGTGGCCGGCATGTGCTGGGTGATCACCGTCGGCGGGCCGGTCTCGGGGAACTGGCTCAGGATCGTCAGCAGGGCTTCCACCCCGCCGGTCGACGAGCCGATCGCCACGATGTCGCCCGAGGGCAGGTAGTTCTGGCGGCGGGCGGCGGCCGGAGCGGCGTCGGCCTTGGTCCGCACCGAAGCGCGGGCGGCGGCCTTGACCTTCTCGGTCACCTCCTGGAGGGCCTCGGCGGTGCCGGTGGCGGTCGTGGGCTTGCCCACGCAGTCCACCGCGCCCAGCTCCAGCGCGCGCAGGGTCATCTCGGCCCCGGCCTGGGTCAGGCTGGAGACCATGACCACCGGCATCGGCCGCAGGCGCATGATCTTCTCGAGGAACTCGATGCCGTTCATGTTCGGCATCTCGATGTCGAGGGTGACGACGTCGGGATTCAGGGCCTTGATCATGCCCCGGGCCTCGAACGGGTCGCCGGCGGCGCCGACCACCTCGATCTCGGGATCGCGGGTCAGGGCGGCCGTGATCAGGCCGCGCATGGTGGCGGAGTCGTCGACGACGAGAACGCGGATCCTGGCCATCAGCGACCTCCCACCTTGCGATAGGCGGTCAGGCCGGCGCTCTCGAACGCCGTGACCGACGCGCCCACGCGTTCGGAGTGGCCGACATAGAGCTTGCCGCCCGGCGACACCAGCGGCGCGAAGCGCTGCCAGACCCGCTCCTGGGTGGGCTCGTCGAAATAGATCACCACGTTGCGGCAGAAGATCGCGTCGAACGGACCCTTCATCGGCCAGCTGGGGCCGTTCAGGTTCAGCTCGCGGAACGCCACCATCTGGCGGGCGGCCTCGCAGACCCGGAAGCTGCGGCGGTCGCTGGCGTCACGCTCGAAATACTGGTTGCGCATGTTGGCCGGGATGCCCTCGAGAAGGGCCTCCTCGTAGACGGCGGTCCGGCCGGTGGCCAGCACGTTGGTGTCGATGTCCGTGCCCAGGATCCGGATGTCCAGATCGGCGGCGTTCGGCCACACCGACAGCACCGTGAAGGCCATCGAATAGGGTTCCTGGCCCGACGAGCAGGCCGCCGACCACAGGCGCAGGCGCCCGCCGGCCCGCACCTTGTCGGCCATGGGCTCCAGGATGTTGGCGCGCAGGTCGTCGAAGTGGTGCGGCTCGCGGAAGAACCGGGTGACGTTGGTCGTCAGGGCCCGCAGCATGTGCTGCTGCTCGTCGACATTGCCGTCCTGCGCGACGAACGTGCAGTACTCGGCGAAGGTCTTCAGGCCCAGGGTGCGCAGGCGCTTGGCCAGGCGCGAATAGACGAGTGTGGCCTTGCTGTCGGGCAGGCTGATGCCCGCCTGATCGTAGAGCAGGGCCGCGATCCGCTTGAAGTCGGCGCTGGTGAAGGCGAATTCGCCGTCGACCAGGGCCTCGCGGGATGAGATCGAGGAAGAGGTCATCTAAGCGGCCAGGGCCTCGCGCTCGGGGAGCAGGCGGTCCAGCGAGATCTCGCTGATCATCCGCCCTTCGATGGAAATGATGCCCTTCACGAAGTGACGGACGTTCTCGCAGGCGATGTCCGGGGTCGGCTGGCACATGTCGTCGGTGATCGACAGGATGTCGGACACCGCGTCGACCAGCAGGCCCACGGTGCGGCTGTCGGCCTGGACCACGATGAACACGCTGCGCACGTTCGGCTCGGTGGTCTGCATGCCGATGCGGGCCGCCAGGTCCATGATCGGCAGGACCGCGCCGCGCAGGTTGATCACGCCGCGCATGTAGACGGGCGACTGCGGCAGGGTGGTGGCCGGGCTCCAGCCGCGGATCTCGCGGACGGCCATGATGTCCACGCAGTACTCCTGCTCGCCGACGCGGAAGGAGATCAGTTCGCGGGTTTCGTTGCTGGCTTGGGTGTTGGCTTCGGTCATCGGGCTATTCCGCGGCGATGAGGGTGGGATCGGCGGGGCGAGGCGGTTCGCGGCGGCGCAGGTTGATCACCGCGTCGACGTCGAGGATCAGGGCCACCCGGCCGTCGCCCAGGATGGTCGCGGCGGCGACGCCCTCGACCTGCTGGTAGTTCTGCTCGAGCGACTTGATGACCACCTGGCGCTGGCCGTGGATGGCGTCGGCCACCAGGGCGGCGCGCGAGCCGTCCTCGCCCTCGACCAGCAGGACCACGCCCTCGGTCGCGGCGGGCGAATGCTCGCGGTAGTTCAGGGTCAGGCCCACGTCGATCAGCGGCACGAAGCTGTCGCGAACGGCCAGCACCGAGCCGACCGGGCCCAGGGGCCGGATTTCCTCGGCCTTCGGGCGCAGGCTCTCGACGATGCAGGCCAGCGGGATGACCAGGGTCTCGCCGGCGACGTCGACCACCATGCCGTCCAGGACGGCCAGGGTCAGCGGCAGGCTGAGGGTGAAGGTCGAGCCCTGGCCCGGACGCGAGGCGATCGAGATCCGGCCGCCCAGGGCCTGGACCGAGCGCTTGACCACGTCCATGCCGACGCCGCGGCCGGACACGTCCGAGATCTTGTCCGCGGTCGAGAAGCCGGGGAGGAAGATCAGGTTGTCGATCTCTTCGTCGGTCAGCTGCAGGTCCGGCGAGATCAGGCCCTTCTTGACCGCGATCGAGTGGACCCGCTCGCGGTTGATGCCCTTGCCGTCGTCCTGGACCTCGATGACGATCCGGCCGCTGCGGTGCAGGGCGGCCAGGCGCACGACGCCTTCCGGGTTCTTGCCGGCCGCCTTGCGCTCCTCGGGGCTTTCCAGCCCGTGGTCGATGGCGTTGCGCAGCATGTGGGTGATCGGGTCGGCCAGACGCTCGATGACCGTCTTGTCGACCTCGGTGTTCTCGCCGTCCATCACCAGGCGGGCCTGCTTGCCCGTCATGTTGGCGACTTCGCGGACCAGGCGCGGCATGCGCTGGAACACCGACTTCACCGGCTGGGCGCGGATGGCCATGACGCTGTCCTGGATCTCGCGGGTGAGCTGTTCCAGCTCATCCAGACCCATGGCCAGGTTCGAGGACGGGGCGATGCCGTATTCGCCGACGCGCTGCGCCAGCATGGCCTGGTTGATGACCAGCTCGCCGACCAGGTCGATCAGGCGGTCGATGCGCTCGGGATCGACGCGGATCACCGACTGGCCGGGACCGGGGACGTCGATCTGGGCGGGCTTGGCGGCGGCGGCCGGGGCGTTGGCCGCGACCGGCGGGGCGGCGGGAGCCGGGGCCGAGACGGGGGCCGGGGCGGGCGCGGCGGCCTCGACCACCGGAGCCGGGGCTTCGACGGGGGCTTCGACCACGATTTCGGCCACGGGGGCCTCGGCGACGATCTCGAGCGGCGCGGCTTCGAGGACCGGTTCCGGCGCCGGGGCGGCGACATCCAGCAGGGTCGCCAGCACGTCGGCCACGGGGGCCTCGCCGCGGACGATCTCCAGGTCGCAGTCGCCGTCGACGAATTCGAAGACTTCGCGGATGGCCTCTTCGCCCTGGTCGGTCTCGACCCGCACGCTCCAGGTGACGTAGGCGGCTTCGGGGTCGAGGAATTCCAGGGCCGGCATGGCGCTGTCGTCCAGGGCCGCCTGGATCGGGCCCAGGCGGCTCAGTTCGCGCAGCAGCAGGGCCGTCTCGTTGGCCTTGCGGTACAGGTCCGACTTCGGACGGATCGACACCGTCCAGACGTTGCCGTCGAGCACGGCCGCGTCGGCGGCCTGGGCGTCGAGGGTGATGGTCATGGGCTGGAAGTCGAAGCCCAGGTCGTCGTCGTCCAGGCCGTCTTCGGCGCCGATGACGATCGGGGCGGCGGCGTCCACATAGGCCGGGGCCGGAGCCGGGGCTTCCTCCGCCGGGGCGGCGGCGGCCGGGGCGGGCGCGGCGTTGGGATCGGTGGCGATCTTCAGCTCGGCGGCCATGGCGGCCGAGGCGTCCATGTCGACGACGCCCAGGCCGCGGGCGGCGCTGACGTGGTCGGCCAGCACGTCCGAAGCGCGCAGCAGCAGGGCGGTCAGGTCCGGCGTGCCGGGGATCTCGTTCGACCGCAGCGCGTCCAGCAGCGTCTCGAACACGTGGGCGAAGCGCACCAGCGGCTCCAAGCCGAACGCGCCCGCGCCGCCCTTGATCGAGTGCACGGCCCGGAACACGGCGTTGACGGTGTCGCCGTCGTCGTTCCCGTCCTGCATGGCCAAGAGCCCGCCTTCAAGATCCGCGAGCAGTTCCTCGCATTCCTGAAAGAAGGTGACCTTGATGGCCTCTAGCTCGTCCATTCCCCGACTTCCTACAAAGGTATTTCAGTACCTAGAGCACTTGATTCATCAGGCCGCGACGCGGCGGATCGCCTCAACGAGCTTCTCAGGATTGAACGGCTTGACGATCCAGCCCGTCGCGCCGGCTTCCCGAGCCCGTTGCTTCTTGCTGGGATCGCTTTCCGTGGTCAGCACCAGGATCGGGATCGCGCGGTAGTCGTCGTCGACCCGCACGGCCTCGATGAAGCCGAAGCCGTCCAGCTTGGGCATGTTGATGTCGGTGATGATCACGTCCGGACGATGGGCGGACAGCACTTCCAGCCCGTGTTCGCCGTCGACGGCTTCGACGACGTTGAACCCGGCTCCGGCGAGGGCCATGCGCAGCATGTCCCGCATCGTGCGCGAGTCATCGACCGTGAGGACAGTACGCGTCACGATGCAGCTCCTTGAAGTTCGGTCTGCAGCAGGGCCCCTTCGGCCCCGAACAGACGGATGGTTTCCACGAACGCCTCGGAAGGCGCGGTGATCGAAAAGGGTTTGCCGTCCTCGGCCCAGGCCTTGCGGGCGGCCAGCAGGACCTGCAGGCACAGGCCGCCGAGGCGACGGACCTGGTCCGCATGGATCTCGATGTCCTGGCCGCGGCGTTCGACGAACGCCTGCTTGAGCGGACCCGAAGCCTTCAGATCAAGGGTTTCGGGCAGGGCGATCGCGGTCGACATCAAAACTCCTCCCAACCGTCGGCGGCGGGGGCGGCCGCCGTCGCCGCGCCGCCGCGTCCGGGACGGGCGAAGGCGTTGAGGCGGGCGCGCTGTTCAGCCACCGGATTGGCGGCGGGGGTGTGCACGGCCGGGTCGGCCGCCTGCGGACGCTCGTAGGCGGCCGTCTGCTGGCGGCCGTCGCCGACCCGGAAGCGACCGATCAGGCGCACCAGCTCGCCGGTCTCGCCCTTCAGCGAGTGGGTGGCGGCGGTCGATTCCTCGACCATGGCGGCGTTCTGCTGGGTCACCTGGTCCATCTGGTTGACGGCGGTGTTCACTTCGTTGAGGCCGGTCGCCTGTTCGGCGGCCGAGGCGGCGATCTCGGTGACCAGGGCGTCGATCTCGCCGACCTTGACCACGATCCGCTGCAGGGCCTCGCCGGTCTGGCCGACCAGGCTGACGCCTTGGCTGACCTGCTGGGTCGAGGACGAGATCAGGGTCTTGATCTCCTTGGCGGCTTCGGCCGAGCGCTGGGCCAGGGCCCGGACTTCCTGGGCGACGACCGCGAAGCCGCGGCCCGCGTCACCCGCCCGGGCGGCTTCGACGCCGGCGTTCAGGGCCAGCAGGTTGGTCTGGAAGGCGATCTCGTCGATGACGCCGATGATCTGGTTGATCTGCTTGGACGAGTCCTCGATCGCGCCCATGGCCGAGACGGCCTCGTGCACGACCTGGCCCGAATGCTGGGCTTCGCCGCGGGTGCTGGCGACCACTTCCGAGGCCTGCTTGGCGCCGCCGGCCGTGCGGCGCACGGTGGCGGTCAGTTCGTCCAGGGCGGCGGCGGTCTCTTCAAGCGAGGCGGCCTGCTGCTCGGTGCGGCGCGACAGGTCGTCCGAGGCGTGGGCGATCTCGTCGGCGCCGGTGCGCAGGCCGTCCGTCGAGGCCGCGATGACCTTGATGGTTTCCTGCAGCTGGGTGATGGCGGCGTTGAAGTCGTCCTTCAGCTTGCGGTAGTCGCCCGGGAAGTCGGCGCTGACGCGGAAGGTCAGGTCGCCCTTGGCCAGGTGCTCCAGGGCCTCGGCCAGCGACGACACCACCAGGGCGTTCTCGCGGGCGGCGGCGGCCGAAGCCTCTTCCTTGGCGCGACGCTCGTCGGCGGTCAGGGCGGCCGACTTCTCCTGCTCGGCGCGCATCTGCTCGAGGTGGATCTGGTTGTCGCGGAAGACCTTCAGCGAGCGGACGATGGCGCCCAGCTCGTCGCCGCGGGTCATCTTCTCCAGGTCGATGGCGTTGTCGCCCTTCGACAGCTTCTCGGTGGCGCCGGCGATGTCGCCGATCGACTTGCGGGTGGTCATGACGGTCATGAAGGCCAGGCCGGCGACCGCGCAGAGCGTGATCAGCGACATGACGATCGTGGCGCTCATGGCCGCGGTGGCCTCGGCCTGCTTCTTCGCCGTCTCGGTGGCGATGCGCTTGTTGGCCGTGGCGACGACCGCGTCCAGCTGGCCGGTCATCTTGGCGTATTGTTCTTCGAACGGGGCGATGAAGCCGACGGCCATGTTGAAGTCGACGCCGATCATGCCGCTCACCGTGTCGATGGCGCTGCGGCATTCGTCGAGCGACTTGATCAGCTCGGCGATCTTCGGCTGCTCTTCCTTGGGCAGCTTGCCCTTCAGAGCGGTCAGGTCCTTCTTGAGCGCATCGGTCTCGGTCAGGATCGCGGCCATGCGAGCGTCGTTCTTCTCGACCTCGATGTTGCCGGCCTTGTGGGTGAGCACGGTGTAGAGCTCGCCGTTGATGTTCGAGATCCGCTTGGAGATCGCCTGGATCTCCATGTTCTCGCGCATGTCGTTCTCGACGACCTGCTTGAGCGCTGCGGACTGGCTCTTCTGCACGACGATCGAGCCGCCGGCCATGAGGGCCAGCATGAGCAGGGCGAACGCCGGCGCGAAGCCGATTTTGATGATCAACGGAAGATCGACGAGCCGGAAGCGCTTCATCGGTTTTGTCCCCTCTTGCGGCGTTACCGTGCGCACGGATCGCCAACGTCGAGGGGGATCATCACGGTATATTCCTAATAGTTCCTGACTTTGGTTAAGAGCGTTTGCCGCAGGGGGTGTCGCACCCCCCAATTTCCCGCGCCCTCCCCGTCCCGCCCCGGCTCCCGGGGATAAAGGCCCGCGCGCGCGCGTGAGTCATTCCTGACGGGCGGGGTCCGGGCGCGGAGTCATCGCGACCGCAATCAGAGTCTAGTTTCAGGTGAAACCGACGTATTCGCCAAATAACCGTGGTTACCGATAAGTAAATAAAACAATTTTCGGTGACTCAGAATATTTTAACTCGCACCTGCGAAAAAGCTCAGGCGTCCGGACGACGCGACGTCCGAAGGGCGAGACAACACTACTAGGAGCAGCGGGATGAAATATCCGATCGCTATTGCCGCGGGAATCGCTGGCAGCTTTTTCGTCGCTCAAGCCGCCTCGGCGGCCGGCGGCTTCGAAGACCAAATGGGCCGTTGCCTGCAGCAATTCGCGAACACCCGCGACGCCGCTCAGGTGATGCTGGAATGCACCGCCACCGACGGTAAGCTGGCCGACTGCAAGGTCGTCGACAACAGCGCCGCCGGCAAGGGTTTCGACAAGGCCGCCATGTGCATCGCTGAAAAGCTGCCGATGGGCGCCAAGACCGGCACCGTGAAGGTTCCGTTCCGCTTCCCGGGCGGCGCGTAAGCTTTCAAAAGCTCCCTGGGCTTATTCCAGGGATCTTAATACGCCTCCGCTGGCTCCGTCGGAGCGTCCTTACAGGGGACGCTCCGGCTAGGCCGGCGGGGGCGTTTTGCGTTTGGGGTCTATTTGATCCTTCCCTCCCCCTCGTGGGGAGGGTGGCCCTGGCGGAGCCAGGGTCGGGTGGGGCTTGATGAGTCAGCAGACCCCCCCCGTCCGCTTCGCGTCCACCCTCCCCACAAGGGGGAGGGAGTCAATCGTCTAGCTCAGAACTCCTGCCACCCCTCGTCCACCGCCACGGCGGTTCCGCCGGACGCCCGGCGCAGGGGGGCGGTGGAGCCGGGGCGGGAGACCGCGCGAGGCGCGGGCGCAGGCGACGCGGGGCGGGCGACCGGGGCCTGGACCGCCGCCGGGCGGACGCCCGACAGGGTGAAGCCGCCCAGAAGACGGCCCAGTTCAGCCGACTGGCCCTTCAGCGAATGGGTCGCGGCCGTGGTCTGCTCGACCATGGCGGCGTTCTGCTGGGTGACCTGGTCCATCTGGTTCACGGCGATGTTGACCTGGTGCAGGCCCGTGGACTGCTCCTGGGCCGAGGAGGCGATGCCGGTGACCAGGTCGTCGATCTCGGCCACCTTGCCGACGATGCCGCGCAGGGCCTCGCCGGTCTGGCCGACCAGGCTGACGCCGGCTCGACCTGGCGGGTCGAGGTCGAGATCAGGTTCTCGATCTCCTTGGCCGCATCGGCCGAGCGCTGGGCTAGGGCCCGCACTTCCTGGGCCACGACGGCGAAGCCGCGGCCGGCGTCGCCGGCCCGGGCCGCCTCGACCCCGGCGTTCAAGGCCAGAAGGTTGGTCTGGAAGGCGATCTCGTCGATCACGCCCAGGATCTTGCCGATCTCGCGCGACGAGGTCTCGATCTGGCCCATGGCGGCGACGGCGTCGCCCACCACCTCGCCCGAACGCTCGGCGTCGGTCTTGGCCGCGGCGATCACGGTCGAGGCCTGCTTGGCGCCGCTGGCCGTGGTGCGGACCGTGGCGGTGATCTGGTCGAGGGCCGCGGCGGTCTGTTCCAGGCTGGCCGCCTGCTGCTCGGTGCGGCGCGACAGGTCGTCGGCGGCGTGGCCGATCTCGTCGGCGCCCAGGCGGATGCCCTCGGTGGCGCCCGCCACCTGGCCCATCGCCTCCTCCATGATCCGCATGGCGTTGTTGAAGTCGGACTGCAGGGCCTGGAATTCCGAAGCCACCTCGCCGCCGACGCGGGCCGTCAGGTCGCCGCGCGCCACGCGGGCCAGGGCCTCGCCCAGCGCCGCGACGATCGCGCCCTGGTTCGCCGCGTCGCGGGCCCGTTCCGCCTCCAGCGCCTGGCGCTTGGCGTCCAGGGCCTCGAGATAGGTCGAGATGGCGATGTCCATGTCCAGCATCACGGCCTTCATCAGGGCCGAGACCGCCGCCCCGGTCTTGGCGCCGCCGTCGCCGCCGCCCGCGAACATGCCCTTGGGCCACTGGTCCTTGACCACCGCGCGCATCAGCTGGTCGGCGATCACGGCGTAGCCGCCGATATACCAGCGCGGCTCCAGGCCGATGCGGGCGTGGACCTCGCCGACCGTCCGGACCGCCTTGCCGTAGTCGTCGCCGAACTCGGCGCGGGCGATCGAGCGCCAGTAGCCCTGCTGGCGGGCGCTGGCCCGGTCCATCTGCTGGGCGTCGGCGAAGAAGGCGCGGGTCTCCGGCGTCGCGCGGACCTTGCCGTAGAAGCGGTCCAGGGCCGAGCCGATCTCGCGGTCGATCACCGGCGCCACCGACCGCAGCGCGCCGCGCGCGTCGTGGTCCAGTTCCATGAAGGCGAGGCGCTCGTTCAGCGACGTATCACGGCTCATGACGCGGATTCCCTTACAGACTAAGGGGCCCGTATCGAGCCGACATGGTTAACAGTTTGACTAGGATCGCGGGCCGGGCGCGCGACATACGGCCGCGCGGGCCCTCCTTACCCGCCCCGCTTCAGCGTCTCGCGGGCGATGACCAGTTTCTGGATCTCGCTGGCGCCCTCGTAGATCCGGAAGATCCGCACGTCGCGGTACAGGCGCTCGATGCCGTAGTCGGCCACATAGCCGGCCCCGCCGAAGATCTGCACCGCCCGGTCGGCGACCCGGCCCACCATTTCCGAGGCGAACAGCTTGGCCGCCGCCGCCTCCAGGGTCACGCCCGCGCCGGTGTCGCGCAGCCGGGCGGTCTCCAGGACCAGGGCCCGGGCCGCCAGGGCCTCGGTCTTGCTGTCGGCGATCATCGCCTGGACCATCTGGAAGCTGGCCAGGGGCGCGCCGAACTGCTTGCGCTCGGAGGCGTAGGCCACGCAGTCGGCGATCAGCCGCTCGGCCACGCCCACGCAGACCGCCGAGATGTGCAGCCGTCCGCGGTCCAGCACCTGCATGGCCACCTTGAACCCCTCGCCCTCCTCGCCCAGGCGGTTCCAGGCCGGCACGCGGACATTGTCGAAGGAGACGTCGTGGATGTGGGCGCCCTGCTGGCCCATCTTCTTCTCGGGCTTGGAGACCTCCAGGCCCGGCAGGTCGCGCGGGACCAGGAAGGCCGAGACGCCCGAGCCGCCCTTGGCGTCGGGATTGGTGCGGGCCATCACCGTGAACAGCGAGGCCTTGCCGGCGTTGGTGATGAACCGCTTGCCGCCGTTCAGCACATAGTCGTCGCCGTCGCGGGTCGCGCGGGTCTGGACCGCGCCGCTGTCGGAGCCGGCCTCGGGCTCGGTCAGGGCGAAGCTGGTGACGATCTCGCCCGAGGCGATGCCGGGCAGCCACTTGGCCTTCTGGTCGTCGGTGCCGAACATCACCAGCCCCTGGCTGCCGATGCCGACATTTGTGCCGAACACCGAGCGGAAGGCCGGCGAGGCGCGGCCCAGCTCGATCCCGACCAGGCACTCCTCCTCCATGTTCAGACCCAGGCCGCCGAACTCTTCGGGGATCGACAGGCCGAACAGGCCCAGGCCCTTCATCTCCTCGACGACCTCGGCCGGCACGGCGTCGTCCTCGGCCACCTTGGCCTCGATCGGGCGCAGCCGCTCGGCGACGAAACGGCGGACCATGTCGATCAGCTGCTCGCGGGTCTCGAGGTCCAGGGCCATGGCGTTCCTTCCGCTTCAAACACTTGTTTTGAGCGGACTGTAGCGATGAGGCGGCGGAAAGGAAGGGGCGGCATCTGGATCCCTCTCTCTTTGAGAGAGGGGGGGGCCCGCCGCCGAAGGCGGTGGGAGGGTGAGAGGTTCACACCCTGTCCGAACGGAGCACGGCCAGGATGTCGTCCCCGACGCCGCCGGGATCGGCCAACACTCGATCATTGGGGAACCTCACGACCAAGTATCCGAACAGTTCCAGAGCCTCAGTGCGGCGCTCGTCGTAGTCCTCTCGCCCCTCGTGAACGGCGCCGTCCAGTTCGATGATCAGCCTGCCCGCCTCGCAGACGAAATCGGCGAAGTAGCGGTCTATCGGAACCTGCCGCAGGAACCTGAAGCCGCCCAGCCGACGATTGCGGACGAGCTTCCACAGCGCCTTTTCGGCCATGGTCTGGCTCTGGCGAAGGCGGCGGGCGTTGGCGATCGCGTCCATAGGCACAGCTTGGCTCCGCCCTTTAAGACCGCGCAACGGAAGGAATCGAGATTTTCCGGCCGGCGGTGAAACCTCTCACCCTCCCACCGCTTCGCGGCGGGCCCCTCCCTCTCTCAAAGAGAGAGGGTGCTCTTAGAACCGCGACCGCCAGGTCGCCATCGCCCCGACTTCCGGCGCCGCGTCGGCCTGGTGCCCCGGCTGCAGGGCCAGGCTGGTGCGCAGGACCAGCGAGCGCAGCGGGCCGAAGGCGTGTTCGACGCCCGCCGTCAGGTCCAGCTCGCGGCCGTCGGGGGCGGCGCTGAACCGGCGGGTCGAGAAGGTGATCGGGTCGTCATAGGCCAGGGGCACGTCGGCCAGGACAGCCTGGAACTTGCCGCTCTCGATGCGCAGGGGCTGGGAAATCCCCAAGGTCAGGCGCGAGCAGGACCAGCCGATCAGCGCGCAGTCGGCCCCGGCCTCCAGCCGCCAGGCGCTGCTGATCGCGCGGTCCAGCGAGAGCAGGCCGCCCTCCACGCCCGTGCGGCCGATCGACAGGTCGGCGTGCAGCGACAGGCCGGGACGCGGATAGACGTCGACCGCCGCCGCCCCGAACCGGGTCCGGGCCGGCAGGGCCAGGGTCGTGCCCGGCGTCAGGAACGAGCCCAGCGGGCCCAGGGGCTCGTCCAGCGACCCGCCCGTCAGGCTGAACAGGGCGTCGCCGACCTGCATCATGCCGGTGGCCGAGGCGTACGACGAGCCCTCGATCTCGGCGATCTGCAGCGGCCGGCGCGGATGGGCCGAGCCCTGCTCGGCCAGCAGGGCGAAGCGGCCCAGGCGCAGGGCGGCCTGGGTGCTGCGGTCGGGCTGGGCGATGGTCTGGAAGGCGTCGCGGCCGGCCAGGCCCGCCGGGGCGGCCGCCCCGCCCTCGCCGGTCCAGTTGGAGAAGCTGAGGCGCCCGTAGGCCGCCTGCACCCGCATCGAGCGCATCGGCTGGGGGCCCAGGGTCAGGGACGGCTCGGGCTCGTGGGCGCGCTCGTCGAACACCGGCCCCTCCACCGAGACCGCCAGGTTCAGCCCGCCCAGGGCCGGCCCGCCCAGCACCACCTGGCTGGAGGCCTGGATCGGCGGCGGCTGCAGCAGGGCGCCGCGCCGCTGACCGGGGACGCCGTCGGCTAGGTTGACCGAGAACAGGCGCTTGTAGTCGTCGTGGATCACCGTCGTCAGGCCGTCGGCGCGCCGCAGGGCCGAGCCGAACGCCGCGCCCACATTGCCGCCGACGCCGGGCCCGGTCAGGGGCGCGGTCTCGCCGTCGGGCAGGGACAGGCTGCTGGTCCCCACCGGCGCGAAGGCCCGGGCCAGGTCCAGGCCGCCCCGGCCGTAGGTGGAGTCGGTGCCGGTGGTCCCCAGGTCGGCGGCGGTGCGCAGCAGGATGTCGACCGCGTCGCGGCCCGACAGGTTGGGGAAGGCCTGCATCAGCAGGGCCAGGGCGCCGGAGACCTGCGGCGCGGCGAACGAGGTGCCCGAGACCACCGTGCAGCCGGTGCTGTCGCATTCGGTCGCGATGCTGTCGCCGGGCGCGGACAGATAGCCGTTGGCGGCCGAGCCGGCCTTGTTGGAATAGCTGGCCATCACCCCGGCCTGGGTCAGGGCGCCGACCGCGATCACCGAGCCGGCGTAGCGCGGGTCCACCGCGTAGCGGGCCGGCCAGGACGATTCCGCCGCGCCGTCGTTGCCCGACGAGGCGGCGATCACCACCCCGGCGGCCACAGCCCGGGCCAGGGCGCCCTCGAACCGGGCCCCTTCGGGTCCGTCGCCGCCCAGCGACAGGTTGATCACCCTGGCGCCCTTGGCCACCGCGTATTCGATCGCCCGGGCTAGGTCGTCGGAATCGAACACGCACTCGGGACAGCCGACCGTGGCCACGCTGCTGTCGTCGGCCCGGACCGACAGGATGGTCGAGGCGTAGGCGACCCCGATCGTGCCCGAACCGTTGAAGCGCGCGGCGATGATGTCGGCCACGCGGGTGCCGTGGCGGCTGGACCCGACCAGCTGGCCGCGACCGATGATGTCGGTGGAGTCGGCCGACACCGCCCCGGCCAGGTCGGCCTGGCTGGCGTCCACGCCCGAGTCGACCACCGCCACGGTGATCCCCTGGCCGGTCGCGCCCTTGGCGTAGGCGCTGTCGGCGTGGATCGCCGCCAGGTTCCAGCCGCGCTGGTACTCGGCGCTGCCGGAGGTGGGGTAGGTCGGCGGGGGCGGCGGCGGAGGCGGCGGCGGGGGTGGCGGAGGCGGGGGCGGCGTGACCACGCCCGGCGAGGGTCCCCCGCCGCCACCGCCGCCGCACGCGGCCAGCGGCGCCAAAGCGAACAGCGCCCAGACGCTGGGTCGATACAGGATGGACCGGACGAAACGCTGCAAAATCACCCCCAGGAACCGTCGCGAGAGGTCTACACCTTTCCGGCCTCGGCCCGCGCCAGGGCGCTGCGTCGCACCCCGTACAGGAAGTACACGGCCGCCCCGATCACATGGGCGTACAGGAAGTAGCGCTGGGTCTTCGAAGGCAGGCTGTAGAACAGGTAGAGACAGCCGAGGATGGCGCCGGGCGCCACCAATTGCCACAGCGGCGTGGCGAACACCCGCGGACGGCTCGGGTCGCGCACCCGCAGGATGATCACCGACAGGCCCACGGCGATGAAGGCGGCCAGGGTGCCGGCGTTGGCCAGGGAGGCGATCTCCTTCAGCGACAGCAGGCCCGAAATGCCCGCCGCCAGGACGCCGGTCAGCAGCGTCATGATCACCGGGGTGCCGGTCCTGGCGTTCACCCGCGACAGGGCCGGGGGCAGCAGGCCGTCGCGGGACATCACGAAGAAGATGCGGCTTTGACCGTACATGAAAGCCAGGATGACGGTCGGCAGGGCGACCACGGCGGCCAGGGCCACCACCTGGGCCATGGCCGGATGACCCAGGCTCTGCAGGATGAAGACCAGCGGCGCGCCGACCTTGGAGAAGACCTCGGTGGGCGAGGCGCCGATCGCGGCGGCCGCGACCACCATGTAGATCACCGAACAGGCCAGCATCGAGCCGACGATGCCGATCGTCAGGTCGCGCTTGGGATCCTTGGTCTCCTCGGCGGCGGTCGAGACCGCGTCGAAGCCGTAGAAGGCGAAGAAGATCACGCTGGCCGCGGCCATCACCCCGACCTTGGCCTCATCGGCGCCGGGAAGCGTGTGGGCGCCGAAGCCGTTGGGCATGAAGGGCGTGAAGTGGCCGGCGTTGAAGGCCGGCAGGGCCAGGGCGATGAACAGGATCAGGGCCGAGATCTTGATCACCACCAGGACCATGCTGACGGTCGCGCTCTCGCGGGTGCCCAGCGACAGCAGCCCGGCCACGGCCATGGAGATGATCACGGCCGGCAGGTTGATCAGGCCGTGGGTGCCGTCGGCGAAGGTGTGGTGCGGGCCGAACAGCAGGAACTCCGGCAGGCCCGCCATGCGGAACAGGCCGGCGGCGTGGTCGGACCAGCCCACCGCCACGGCGGCGCAGACCAGGGTGTATTCGAGGATCAGGCTCCAGCCCACGAACCAGGCGACCGGTTCTCCCATGGCCACGTAGCTGTAGGTGTAGGCGCTGCCCGAGGTCGGGATCATGGTCGACAGCTCGGCGTAGCACAGGGCCGCGCAGGCGCAGACCAGGCCCGCGATCAGGAACGACAGCATCACGCCGGGACCGGCCATGCCGGCGCCGTCGCCCACCAGGGTGTAGATGCCGGTGCCGACGACGGCCCCGACGCCCAGGGCCACCAGGTGGTACCAGCTCAGGGTCTTCTTCAGGGCGTGGCCGGCGTCGCCGCCGGCGGTGTCGATCGCCTTGCGGCGGTTCCAGAAGCTCATTCAGTCCTCCCGACTCTCGGGCCGGACCTTGGGCCAGCGGCTCGCCGCCGCCAAGGGGGAGAATTTGCTCCGCCGACGACGGATTCTGACAAGCTTGTGTGGTGACCGCTCACAAGTGGGGACATGCGCTTGCGGCGTGTCCCCAACCGCTTGGCTCGGTGCGAAAGCTGGGGACACGCCGCAAGGGCATGTCCCCGTCAGGGCAGATCAGATCACCGCGTCGAACGCCGCCCAGTTCGGGACTTCGGTTCCGGCCGACTTGCGGCCCCGGTTGGCGATGCGCGTGTACAGCGTCTTCACGCAGCGGCTGCCGGTGGTCTCGAACAGGAACGGGAAGATCCCGTGGACGAAGCAGGCCGCGCCGCCCAGCAGCATCGGGAAGGCGAAGCTCCAGGCCACGCCCATGTGCTCGGCATAGGTCTCGTCGACCGAACGCGGGTGGCGGGTGAAGAGGTCGAGCATGGCGCTTTTCGCAGCTATGGGGAACGTCGTTCCATGATGGCTTGGTTCGCGAGAATGACATGGTCGAACTTGCGGCTTCGCGGTAACCAAGGAGAATTCCATTCTCCTTCGAGGCCCGCACAGAGAATGATCCCGCTGGACCAGATCGACCGCCGCCTGCTTGCCATCCTGCAGCAGGACGCCACCGTGCCCATCGCCGAACTGGCCGAACGGGTGGGCCTGTCGCAGACGCCGTGCTGGAAACGGGTCAAGCGGCTGCAGGAGTCCGGCGTGATCACCGCCCGGGTCGCCCTGATCGACCGCGACGCCCTGGACCTGCCCCTGACCGTGTTCGTGGCGGTCAAGACCGGCCGCCACGACGAAGAATGGTTGTCGAGCTTCGCCGCCGGCGCCAAGGCCCTGCCCGAGGTGGTCGAGTTCTACCGGATGAGCGGCGACGTCGACTACCTGCTCAAGGTCGTGGTCCGCGACATCGCCGCCTACGACCGCTTCTACCGCCGCCTGATCGCCACCGCGCCGCTCACCGACGTCTCGTCCAGCTTCGCGATGGAGCAGATCAAGTTCACGACGGCCCTGCCGATCCAGAGCGGTTGATCCTGTCACGGTCCGCTGCTCGATTGCCTTCCGCGCTTCAACTTTGTCATCCCGGAAAGCGCGCAGCGCTTGTCCGGGATGACAACAAGTATCGGGATCGAGAGATGGACACGACGCGGCGAAGCGCATTGGCGGTCCTGACCGGCGGAACGGCGCTGGCTCCCCTGTTGGCCGCCGCCGCCGAGACCTCGGTCGATCCGACCGCCCCGCCCGCCATCCGCGCCCATCTGGGCGTCACCGAGAACCCCTACGGCCCCGGCCTCGCGGCCCGGAAGGCGGCGCTGAAGGCCGTCGAAGAGGCCGCCTACTACGCCTGGGAGCTGGAGCCGCCGCTGGTGGCCGCCATCGCGAAACGGGAAGGCGTCTCGCCCGACCGGGTGGGCCTGTGCAACGGCTCGCTGGAGGCCCTGTCGCTGCTGTCGACGGCGTTCGCCAAGGCGGGCCCGATCGTCTCGCCCCAGCCCAGCTACGCCACGCCCCTGCTCTACGCCGAGCGCCAGGGCGCCAAACTGGACTGGGTCCCGCTGGCGGCCGACAACCAGATCGACCTCGCCGCCCTGGGCGCGAGGAAGGCCGGGGCCGGGGCCGTCTACGTCTGCAATCCCAACAACCCGACCGGCCTGCTGCTGGACCCGGAGCGCTTGCGCGCCTTCTGCGTCGAGACCGCCAGGACCTGCCCGGTGATCGTCGACGAAGCCTATATCGAGATCAGCCCCGATCCGGTCCGGTGCTCGATGGTCGATCTGGTGCGCGGCGGCCACGACGTGGTCGTGGCTCGCACCTTCTCCAAGGTCTACGGCATGGCCGGCCTGCGCGTCGGCTTCGTGATCGCCCAGCCGGAGCGGATCAAGCAGCTGAAAGGCCTGATCCCCACCCACAAGGGCCGCCCCGGCCTGGCCGCCGCCCTGGCCTGCTACGGCGACCCCGCCTACCTGGCCGGGACCAAGGCCTATCTGGAGGGCTGCCGCGAGAAGATCTACGCGATCTGCCGCGCCAACGGCCTGACCTGGCTGCCCTCGCACGGCACCTATGTGTTCGTGGACTGCGGCCGGCCGAACCTGGCGTTCCAGAAGACCCTGGCCGGCCTGGGCGTCGAGGTGCGGGTGTTCGACAGCCCCCGCCACCCGACCTGGATCCGCGTGGGCACGGCCAGCCCGGCCGAGCTCGACTATTTCGCCCAGGTGCTGCCCAAGGCGCTGAAGGCCTAGGCGCGGAAGTTATCCACAGGGGTCGGGGACTGAAGGCGGAGTCCCGCGCGGGCCGGGGACATGCGCTTGCGCGTGTCCCCAACGGATGCTCGAGGGTCAGAACGAGAACCGCCGCGCCCACGATGGGGACACGCACGCGTGCATGTCCCCGAGCTCTATCCCCACAAATTCCAAACCCGCCCTCAACGAAATCAACGCCCTACACGAAAACGCACGTTTCCGATCCCCACCCTCCGGGGCGGGCGCATCCTATCGGCATGAACCAGACCCAACACACCCCCGCTCCGCCCCTGTCCCCGGCCATCGCCTGGCGCCAGGCCCTGCAGACCAAGCTCATGGACGCGCTGGACGCCGCCTGGGCCATCATCGAACGCAGCGTCGATCCCACCGAGATCCGCCAGGCCCTCGACCGGGCCAAGGCCATCGGCGCGATCGCCGTCATGGGCCGCAAGGTGGCCCTGCTGGAACCGACGCCACGCGCGGCCCCAGCCAAGGCCGTGAAGGCGACCGCCGACCTGTCGCTGGAGCCGCTGAACGCGGCCCTGGCGCCGGTGGCGGCCCCAATGGCGGCTCAAGCCGAGCATACGCGCCGGGCGCTGGAGAAGCTGAAGGGGGGACGGCGCGGACGGCCGTGAGCCCCTCGCCTGGTACTGATCTGGGGCTGAAAAACCCAAGTTCAAGAATTGGCGGCCGTCGATTTATGCGCAGTCTGTGGCGCCCTGGCGGGAACCTCCGTTCCCGATCTCAGAAGGGCCCCGATCGATGACCACCGCAGCCACCCCGTTCGTCCAGGCTTTCTTCCACGGCACCAAGGCCGACCTGAAGGGCCACGACCTGATCGCCCCCGGCCACGCCTCCAACTTCGGCCGGCGACAGCCCGCGGCCTTCGCCTATGTCAGCGCCACCCTGGACGCGGCCGCCTGGGGCGCGGAACTGGCCCAGGGCGACGCGCCGGGCCGCATCTACGTGGTCGAGCCGACCGGCCCGCTGGAGAACGACCCCAACCTCACCGACAAGAAGTTCCCCGGCAATCCGAGCCAGTCCTTCCGTACGCGCGACCCGCTGCGGATCCTCGGCGAGGTCACGGGCTGGACGGGGCACTCGGCGGAGCAGCTGGAAGCGATGAAGGCCGGCCTGGCGCGGCTGGAAGCGCAGGGGGAGGAGGCGATCGAGGACTAGGGGGGCCGGCCCCTTACGCTCCGCGCCCTCCCTCTCCACCGTCATCCTCGGACTTGTTCCGAGGACCCCTGCTTCAGCCGCGAAGAAGGATGATCCGTGGAGCGGTGAGGCCGCGGTCTCCCCTCAACCGGCAAACCCGCCGACAGAGGGGTCCTCGGAACAAGTCCGAGGATGACGGTTCCAAAATGGAGAAAGGCCGGAGCCCCCTGAACCTCCGCCGGGGACATGCCCTCGCGGCGTGTCCCCAACCGCCTAGCGCCGTGCGAAACCTGGGGACACGCGCATGCGCATGTCCCCGACCGTAGCCTCTCCTCGTCCGCCCGCCCGCAGCGGCGAGGCCTCGCCTTAGACCCTTGGAGGCGAGCCTGCTCTGGCGTCTGGCCGTGTCAAGGACCGCCCCTGGCGGCCGCGTCGCGGCGGCGCGACGCGCCGTCCTTGACACGGCCAGACGCCAGAGCTCCGATCCACCAAGGGTTTAAGGTGAGGCCTCATCCGCCGAGGCGGATGAAGGGACGGTGATCTCTGCTGAGGGGAGGTTCCGGAAGTTTGTGCGACGCCCAAGGCGGACATTGAACTGCATCGGGCTGGCCCATTGGCTTCCCGAATTTGTTGGGGGCAGGTTGCGGGCCACGGCTTATGGTTTAGCTTGCTACCATGAGCATACCGAAACCTGTAACCGCAGCACCCGTGTCCGCGAGCACGGCGCCGCCCCCGGCTGTTCCGTTGCAGACGGGAGTCACGCCGGCCATAGCCCAGCAGCCCTTGACCGTTGTCGTCGCCAAGATGCCGGAAGAGAAATCCGACTTCACGGGCGATCTAGTGTCCGGCGGCATCGGTGCCATTTCGACGCTCGCCGCCGTGGTTCTCACCTTGTGGCTTACAAATTCTCAAAAGGAGCGAGAAGAACGGCAAAAGGCTGATGACCATTGCGTCGAAGTTCATGCAAAAATTGCGGCTGTCTACGAATTCGCACATGGATTCGTTGAACACTTCAAGGACGGCTCTGACCGCGCGCGAGCTTCCAACGCTGAATTCATTGCCCTTCACGTTCAAGCTTATGCCAATATTCCTGATGAAGTGATATTCACGCAAGATGAAATGGCGGCTTTGAGACGTGTAGCGGGGTATAAGTTAATAAGTCGCGTTCCGATGATTGAAAGAAGGTATCGCTCTGTACTTCAAACTATGACCGCGTATCGCGCCAAGATAGAAGAGATTCAGCGGATGATGACGGTCGAGAGGGTTGAGAACGGCGTTTCGACCGTATCTGTTCCGATCGAGTTGAAAGAGCGTATTCGGGCGGAATACGGGATGCTCGACGGCTTCGTGATCACCATGAACGAGATTTGCGAGGAGCTTGTCCAAGCCTGCTTTGAGAGCATGAAGACACTCGTTGAGTCGATGGCGACGTACTTCAACCGATATCAGGGAATGTCGGTCACCGACCCGCAAGGTCAGGTCGTCGAGTTCGAGTTCAATCTGAAAAAGAAAAGGAAGCGGGGCGGAAAAAACTGACCCCTCGTTCTCGCGGAAATTCAAAATCGGGGAACAGCTTTCGGTCGGCCGCGCGGAGGCTTCGTCGTCAACCCATAGCCAATAAAGTGAAGGTCGGCCATGGGACGAAAGCCAACCCCATCACCCCCCCTCAGTCCGGCCAAAGATCCTGCACATCCCCCTTGCGGTTCAGCATGTGCGTGGCCCGCTTGATCAGCATCAGCAGGCGTTCGCGCCGGCCGTCGTTGTCGTAGGTCAGCGACGCCCGGGCCAGCCCCTCCAACATGAACCGCGCCAGGTCCCGCGACGCCTGGAACCGCGGCCCGGCCCCCGCGTGGAGGATCTTCAGGAAGTGGTCCCCCGCCTGGGCGCGGTCGAACTCGGCCTGGGCCGGGGCCAGCAGGGCCTGGACGGCGGGGTCGGTGCGGCCGGCGGCCTCCAGCTCGGCGAAGGCCAGGAACGGCACGGTGTGCAGCAGGTCCCAGTAGCTGTCGATCGCGTGCTCGGTGACGTCGCCGCCCTGGGGCAGGGTGTCGGCGGCGGCGCGGAACAGGGCCGAGCGCTCGGCCTGGACGTGGGCCACGGCCGCCTCGACCAGGGCCTCGCGGGTGGGGAAGTGGTAGAGCATCGCCCCGCGCGTCAGGCCGGCGGCGTCGGCGATCACCGGATTGGTCGCGGCGTGGTAGCCGATCTCGGCGATCAGACGCATCGCCTGGTCGAGAATGCGCGCCCGGGTCTTCAGCGACTTGGGCGTGTCCTTGGCGAGGCGAGCGGCGTCCATGACCCTTGATCTAGTGAAAGCGATGTTGCGCTGCAACAGCATTGGGCTGGCAAAGCTTTGCCTTGTCCAACAAGATTTATCCAATGGTGAAATTTCGGGCGCTTGTGCGACGCAGCGTCGCGCCGTGTGCTGATCGCCGTTTCACGAAAGCGACATGCAATCAGCTTAATCGCCGGCTCATGGGCCCCAAGGACGATCGGGGCACGGCTGGTCCGGGGGGACCGGAGGCCGAACGCCGACCTGAACCGCTGGAGGGGCACATGGTCACCGACACCGACATCGAGATCCGCCGCTACCGCTCGGTCTTCATCAGCGACATCCACCTGGGCACCCGCGGCTGCCAGGCCGAGCTGCTGCTGGACTTCATCCGCCACGTCGAATGCGACAAGCTGTTCCTGGTGGGCGACATCATCGACGGCTGGAAGCTGCGCAGCGGCTGGTACTGGCCCCAGGCCCACAACGACGTGGTCCAGAAGATCCTGCGCCTGGCCCGCAAGGGCGTCGAGGTGATCTACGTGCCCGGCAACCACGACGACCGGGTCCGCGACTTCTGCGGCGTGCACTTCGGCGGGGTGGTGGTGGCCCGCGACGTGATCCACGAGGCCGCCGACGGCAAGCGCTACCTGGTGGTGCACGGCGACGAGTTCGACGGGGTGGTGCAGCACGCCAAGTGGCTGGCCTTCCTGGGCGACTGGTCGTACCGGACCATCCTGATGCTGAACACCCTGCTCAACCGGGCCCGCCGCCGGCTGGGCTTCGGCTACTGGAGCCTGTCGGCCTTCCTGAAGGTCAAGGTGAAGAACGCCCTGCAGTTCATCGAGAATTTCGAGGCCGCCGTGGCGGACGAAGCCCGGCGGCGCGGCGTGGACGGCGTCATCTGCGGCCACATCCACAAGGCCGAGATGCGCGAGATCGACGGCGTGCTCTATGTGAACGACGGCGATTGGGTGGAAAGCTGCACCGCGCTCGTGGAGCATCTGGACGGACGGCTCGAAATACTGGAATGGTCAAAGCTTAGGTCCTGGTCGGTGATCGACCGGGCGCGGGCGCTCACTCTCGAGCCCCCGATACCGGAGCCTGCCGCCGCCTGATGCGGATACTACTCGCAACCGATGCCTGGGAACCCCAAGTCAATGGCGTGGTTCGGACCCTCACCAAGGTGATGGCCGAGCTGAAGGCGATGGGCCATGAGGTCGACGTCGTCAGCCCCGACCAGTTCCCCACCTTTCCGCTGCCGACCTATCCGGAGATCAAGCTGGCCATCGGCGCCTACGAGCCGGTGATGGAGCGCTTCAAGTCGTTCGAGCCCGAGGCGATCCACATCGCCACCGAGGGTCCGATCGGCCTGGCCGCCCGCCGCATCTGCCTGGAGTGGAAGCTGCCGTTCACGACCAGCTACCACACGCGATTCCCCGAATACGTCTCCGCCCGCCTGCCGCTGCCGCTGTCGGCCGGCTACACCTACATGCGCTGGTTCCACAAGCCGTCGGGCCGCCTGATGGTGGCCACCCCCACCATGCGCGACGAGCTGGTGCGCCACGGCTTCCGCAACATCTCGCCCTGGACCCGGGGCGTGGACACCGACGTCTTCCGCCCCCGCCAGGAGGGCGAGCCCGACGTGTTCGAGGGCCTGGCCCGGCCGATCTTCCTCAATGTCGGCCGCGTGGCCGTGGAGAAGAACATCGAGGCCTTCGCCAGCCTGGACCTGCCCGGCACCAAGGTGATCGTCGGCGACGGCCCCCAGCGCGAGGAGCTGGCCGAGAAATATCCCGACGTGGTCTTCACCGGCGCCAAGTTCGGCGAGGAGCTGGGCCGCTACTTCGCCTGCGCCGACGTCTTCTGCTTCCCGTCCCTGACGGACACCTTCGGCCTGGTGATCCTGGAGGCCATGGCCGCCGGCGTGCCGGTGGCGGCGTTCTCGGCCCCGGGGCCGATCGACATCATCCCGGGCTCGGGCGCCGGCGTCCTGGCCCCCGGCCAGACCGACGGCCTGCGCGAGGCCTGCCTGGCGTGCCTGGACATCGACCACGTCGCCGTCCGCAAGTTCGCTGAAGGCTTCTCGTGGCGCGCCTGCGCCGAGGAGTTCTACAAGAACCTGCAGCCCTATCCCGAACCGGAGAAGACCCGGTTCTGGCGGCGGCTCAGGCGGCTGGCGCGGCTTAGGCGCAAGCCGGCGGCTTAACGATAATCCTTCCCTCCCCCTTGTGGGGAGGGACGGGGTCTTTGTCCCCTATCCGATCCCCGTGCGATCCCCTACGCTCACCCCCATCGAGGGGCTTGAGTATCTCCACGTGCTGAACACCGCCGAACAGGAAGCCTGGAGCTTCCTCAGCAAGGCGCCGCACTATGCGGGGCCCGACGAGGTCGAGGCGCATTTCGGCCGGGCGATCGCGGCCTTCGGCTACGACCGCTTCTGCGCCACCCTGATCAACGCCGAGCAATTGGGCCGCGAGCCGCCCACCCTGAGCCGCCGCGACTTCGACGCCTGGGACGCCCGCTACTGGGGCGAGCGGCACGTGGTCCACGACCCGTGCATCAAGCTGCTGCAGAAATCGACCCGCGCCTTCGCCTGGACCGACGCCAAGCCGCTGGGCGACAACCGCGCCCGGGCGATGTGGGGCGAGGCCAGCGAGTTCGGCATGAACGACGGCTACGTGGTGCGGGTGTTCGGCCCGGCCGGCCACGAGGTGCTGATCCGCATGGCCACCGCGGCGCCCGACACCGACCCCACCGCCCGCGCCGTGGTCGAGAGCCTGGCCACGGTGTTCGGCACCATCATGCTCAAGCACTGGGAGCTGCAGGACGAGCCCTCCGAGACTTGGCCCGACTACGCGGTGATCTCCGAGCGCCAGGCCCAGTGCCTGTACTGGGCCAGCCGGGGCAAGACCGACTGGGAGATCGGCGCGATCCTGACCCTCTCGCCCCGCACCGTGCACCACCACATCGAGGCGGCCAAGAAGCGCCTGGGGGTGGTGAAGCGGCAGGAAGCGGTGATGAAGGCGGGCGAGCTGGGGTTGCTGGCGAAGGTGGTGTGACAGACGGCGACATGCCCTTGCGGCGTGTCCCCAAGTCTTGGCGCCGTGGATGCTGATCCAACTTGGGTTGTCATCCCGGAAAGCGCGCAGCGCTTGTCCGGGACCCAGGTGAACCGCACCGCATCTGCCCAGTCCCCTGGGTCCCGGACAGCCTCTGCGAGGCTTCCGGGATGACAACCATTTGGAATAGCGCGGCGCCTCGGTGGACGCTGATGGGGACACGCCCAAGGGCATGTCCCCGCCGGAGCTAGTTCGCCAGCGCCTTCGTCCCCTCCACGGTGAACGTCGCGTCCGCGCCCGGCGCCCGCTCGATCCCCGGCCGGGTCACCGGCTGACCGCCGCCGATCCACAGCTTCACCGGTCCCGGCTGGACGCTGCGCGAGCCGTCGGCCGCGACCGTGCTCATCGCCAGCGCGTCCAGCCTGAAGGCCAGGTGCTTGGTCTCGCCGGCCTTCAGGTGGACGCGCATGAAGCCCTTCAGCGCCCGGACCGGCGCCCCGGCCACGTCGCGCGAGACGTAGAGCTGGACCACCTCGTCGCCGTCGCGCGCCCCGCTGTTGGTGACCTCGACCGCCACCGCCTGGTCCTCGCCCGCCTTGACCGCCGTCCGCGCCAGAACCGGCGCGCCGTAGCTGAACCGGGTGTAGCTGAGGCCGTAGCCGAACGGGTACAGCGCCTCGCCGCCGAAGTAGCGGTAGGTGCGGCCCGCCATCGTGTAGTCCTTGAACGCCGGCAGCTGGTCGGCCGAGCGGTAGAAGGTGACCGGCAAGCGGCCCGCCGGGCTGAAGTCGCCCGCCAGCAGGCCGGCGACGGCCTGGCCGCCCTCGCCGCCCGGATACCAGGCCTCGACGATGGCCGGCAGGTGGGCGTCGGCCCAGTTCACGCTCATCGCCGAACCGTTCATCAGTACAAGGACGACCGGCTTGCCGGTGGCGTGCAGGCGCTCGAGCAGGCCCTCCTGCGGGGCGGGCAGGTCCAGGCTGGTGCGGTCGCCGCCGACGAAGCCCTTGGCCCGCACCGACATCTCCTCGCCCTCCAGCCTGGCGGTCAGCCCGCCGACAAAGACCACCAGGTCGGCGGCCTTGGCGGCGGCCACGGCCGCGTCGGCGCCGCGGCTGGGCCGGCTCCACTGCAGGCGCAGCTCGCCCCGGTCGCCCGACTGGTTGGCCTCGACCACGATCCGGCTGGCCTTGCCGGCGGTCAGGACCGCCTCGCCGTCGGGCGCGGAATCCTTGGCCCGGGTCCAGGCGTCGACCACGGTCTTGCCGTCGACGATGACCCGGTAGCCGCCCTCGCCGCTGACCGAGAAGCGGTGGACGCCCGTCTCGGTCGGGACCAGGGTGCCGGTCCAGCGCATCGAGGTCGTCCGCGCCTGCCGCTGGGGCCGGCCCCAGCTGAACGCCGCGTTGGTCGCCGGCTCGGCGGCGCCGGCCGTTCCGGCCAGGTCCAGCCCCTGGAAGGTCTCGACCTTCAGGTCCTTCAGCACGGCGTCCGGCACGGCCTCGCGCGGGGCGGCGGTCCAGCCGGTGCCCTCGACGAAGTCGATCCGGGCGTCCGGGAACCGCGCCTTCAGCCCCGCCAGCACGGTGACCGGCTTGGACGGCGTGCCGTTGTAGTTGCCCACCAGGGCGTCGATGCTGTCGGCGTTGGGGCCGACCACCGCGATCCGCGCCGGGGCGGCCTTCAGCGGCAGCAGGCCGTCGTTCTTCAGCAGCACCATCGAGGCCTGGGCCGTCGCCAGCGACAGGGCGCGGTGCTCGGGCGTGTCGTTCTGGGCGGCGGTGATCTTGAAATACGGCACCTTCTCCGGCGGGTCGAACAGGCCCAGCTTCAGGCGGGCGACGAACAGGCGGCGGACCGCCTGGTCCAGCTGCGCCTCGGTGACGAGGCCGTCCTTCACCGCCTGGACGATCGGGGCGATGTCGCTGCTCTTGTCCGGCCCGAACTCGGCGCAGAACAGGTCTGTGCCGGCCTTGATGCTGACGGCCGCGGCCTGCTCGGCGGTCTTCACATAGCCGTGCGAGGTGGGCAGGAAGACGTCGGCGATGGCCGCGCAGTCCGACACCACGTGGCCGGAAAAGCCCCAGTCGCGCCGCAGGCGGTCGGCCAGCAGCGGGGTGTTGGCGCAGGCCGGCGCGCCGTCGACGGCGTTGTAGGCGCACATCACCGACTCCACCCGGGCCCGGGTGACCAGGGCCTTGAAGGCCGGCAGGTAGGTGTCTTCCAGGTCGTGGGCCGAGGGGTGGATGTCGTCGCGATGGCGATCCGCCTCGGGGCCGCTGTGGACGGCGAAGTGCTTGGCCGTGGCGACGGTCTTGTAATAGGTCGGGTCGTCGCCCTGCAGGCCGGTGGCGAAGGCCACGCCCAGCTCGCCGGTCAGATAGGGGTCCTCGCCCCAGGTCTCCTGGCCCCGGCCCCAGCGCGGATCGCGGAAGATGTTGATGTTGGGCGACCAGACGGTCAGGCCGCGATACTGGGCCGAGCCGCCGTCGGGCGCGCGCTTCTCCACGTACTTGGCGCGGAACTCGGTGGCGATGGTGTCGGCCACGCCGTGGATCCTCGGGACGTCCCAGGTGGCGGCCATGCCGATGGCCTGCGGGAAGACCGTGGCCTCGCCGGCCCGGGCCACGCCGTGCAGCCCCTCGCTCCACCAGTTGTAGGCCGGCACGCCCAGGCGCGGGATGGCCGGGGCGGCGTGCTTCAGCTGGGAAGCCTTCTCCTCCAGCGTCATGGCGGAGACCAGGGCGGCGGCGCGGGCCTCGGGCTTCAGGGACGGGTCGAGGAAGGCCGCCGGGGCCTGGGCGCGGGCGGTTGCGGCCGTCAGGGCCAGGGCCAGGCCCGCCGCCAGGACGAGCGCGCGGCTCGACGGAACGATTGCTGAAGCCTTCATGCGTTTCCCCTTGTCCCGCAGCCGTTGGAGGGCCGTCTCATCCCGGCGCGACACCGGTGTCAGGGCGGTATCTAGACACAGCTTGCGCGTGCGGGACAGCGAAAAAGGTACCGGTACCTTGAATGAGGTACGCACCTATACTCCACCGTCATCCCGGGCCTTGTGCCCGGGATCCCTCTATCCGCCGCAGGTGCGGATGAGTGGCGCGCCGGCGCGCCAATGCGCTTCACGTGCGAGCTGAAACAGGGGTCCCGGGCACAAGGCCCGGGATGACGGTGGAAAGGAGAAGGTAGGGCCGCCCCTACCCGGCCAGCCACGCCAAGGCGCGGCGCAGCAGGGCGATCAGTCCGGTGCCGAACACCGCCAGCAGCACCCCCGCCGGGACCATGATCAGCAGGCTTCCCCAATGCAGCCAGCCGGCCGTGCGGGCGGCGATCAGGGCCAGGGTCAGCAGCACGGCGGCGACGCCCACGGCGATCCACAGGCCCGGCCGCGCGCTACCCCGGCGCGGGGAGGCTTGCCAGCGGATCAGGCCGCCGATCCGGCGCTGGGGCGCGATCCGGCGGGGACCCTCGCCCCGCGCCCGCCGTCGCCGTCCGCCCCGGGCGCTCATCGACGGTGCGCCTCGATGATGCGGCAGCGGACGCTCCAGCCCTCGGCGCCGCGATCGGTGAAGTCGGTGACCACCAGCTCGTAGACCTCGTCGTCCTGGGCCATCGTGCACAGGTCGCCCACCCGCATCGGCCGGGCGTCGCGCGAGCGGATATGGGCCTCGCGCAGGGTGGCCAGGTTCTCGCACAGCAGTTCGTAGTCCTGCGACCCGAACGGCGAGACCGGGACCGGCGCGCGGCTTGCCATCAGAAGGGGGCCTTCACTGGCGCGACTTGCGGGCCGCGTAGCGGGCGTCGCGCCTGTCCTTGGCCTCGGCCTCGGTCGGGGCCTTGGCGCGCTTGCGCTCGGCGCGTTGGCCGGCCGCGGCGGCGGTTTCGGCGGCGACCGCGTCGGCGGCCGCCTTCCGGACCGTCCGGGCCGCCTGGCGCTCGGCGCGCACGGCCTTCAGCTCGGCCGCCGCCTCGACGCCGCGCTCGGCGAACAGCGGATCGGCCACGGCCGGCTTGGGCCTGAACTTGGCGAGCAGGGCCTGCTTGGCCTCCGCGGCCGTCTTCAGCCGGTCGGCCAGGCCGGCGCCCTTGGTGTCGTTCATGGCCATCAGGTCTTGGTCCCCCGCAGGGCGTCGGGATCGATCGGCCGGGGCCGCGAAGGCTGGCTGCCGGTCGAGCGGGGATCGTTCAGGCCCTTGGGGCCCGGAGGGCGGGTGCCGGTATAGGTCTTCATGGGGCTACTTCTTCTTGGCGGTCAGGGTCGACAGCAGGGTCGGGGCGGCGGCGGCGATCACCTTGGGCTTGGCGGTCTTGGGCTTGCGGACTTCGCGATTGCCTTTGGACATGGGGCGTTCCTTTTCGGAGGGCGGGACGCGCGCGATCGGGCGTCCGGGCCGGGCGGCCCGGCGCGACGCGCGCGGCGGAGGGGCGATGTCAGGTCCGTGAGGGGCGCTGGTCGTGGCGACTGACGGTCATGCGACCCCTTTCCGGGGTGCGTCGAGACGACCCGCCAAGCGGGCCGACACTCGCCGGCGGCGCGTCCTAGCGCCTTGGGGTCACCCTACCACGTCCGGGGGGCGGGCCGGTGGAAATACGGTGGGACCGTGGAACGCGAACCTTGTCCCCTCTTCGTGTCATCCCGGAAAGCGCGCAGCGCTTGTCCGGGACCCAGGTGAACCGCACCCCCTTCGCCCAGCCCCCTGGGTCCCGGACAGCCTCTGCGAGGCTTCCGGGATGACAACCTTGTGCATGGTCGCCCCTACCCCCTTTTGAACAGCGCCGCCCGCTTGGCCATGAAGGCCGCGATCGCCTCGCGATGGTCGGCGCTGGCCACCAGGGCCGGCAGCTCCTCCTCGACATAGGAGCGGCCGTCGACCACCCGCTTGGTGGCCTCCACCGCCAGGGGTGCGCGGGAGGCGATCCATTCGGCCAGGTGGAAGGCTTCCGGCAGCAGGCGCTCGGGCGCATGGACGGCGGTGACGATCCCATCGGCCATGGCCCGCTCGGGTCCGAACTGGGCGCCGGTCAGCAGGTGGGCCTTGGCCCGCGCCACGCCGATCAGCCGGGGCAGGCGCGTGACCGAGGCCATCAGCCCGATATTGACCCCCGAGGCGGCGAACACCGCCCGGTCGCTGGCCAGGCGGATGTCGCAGGCCAGGGCCAGCTCCAGCCCGCCGCCGAAGCACCAGCCGTCGATCGCGGCGATGGTGGGCGTGCGCAGGCCCTCGATCCAGTCCATCAGCCGGTTGAAGTTCTCGACCGCCGCCAGGGCGTCGGGGGCCGACCGGCCGTGGGCCTCGCGCAGGTCGTCGCCGGCGCAGAACACCCCGCCCCGGCCGGTCAGCACGATCGCCCGGGTCTCGCGGTCGGCGGTGATCTCGTCGAGGATCTTCACCAGCTGGGCCCGCACGGCCAGCCCCAGGGCGTTGGCCGGCGGGGCGTCCAGCTCCAGCAGCAGGATCGAGCCGGTGGGGCGGGTGACGTGGATCATCGCGCTCATCGGGGGAACGTGGCCGATGCGCGCGGGTTTGGAAAGCTGAGCCATTTCCTCTCCGCTCATCCCGGCGAATGCCGGGACCCAGATGGAATGGCTTTGAGGCTGACGCCACGAGCTCTGAGCTGATCCGATCACCACCCCGCCATGGGATCTGGGTCCCGGCATTCGCCGGGATGAGCGGATCAGAAGAGAATGATGGTTTCGCGCGCAACCATGCTGCGATGCAACAATTTTCCGCTTGCCAGAGTTAAACGCTTGTCACAGCTTGGTGGCTTCGGCGCGGCCTTTCCGCGGCGGAGCCCATAAGGATGGACCGCCCGAACGGTCCACGGAGCGCAGAGAGCCGATCACGCGTTGTGTTGCAGCGCCGAAAAGACCGGGGAGTGAGATGAGCACCGCCACGCAAGGTACGGCCGAGCCCGCGCTGAAGGACCTCTACGAGATCGGCGAGATTCCGCCGGCCTTCCACGTGCCCAAGACCATGTACGCCTGGGCCATCCGCAAGGAGCGCCACGGCAAGCCGTCCGACGCCATGCAGGTCGAGGTCGTGCCCACCTGGGAGATCGGCGAGGACGAGGTGCTGGTGCTCGTGATGGCCGCGGGCGTCAACTACAACGGCGTCTGGGCCGCCCTGGGCGAGCCGATCAGCCCGCTGGACGGCCACAAGCAGCCCTTCCACGTCGCCGGCTCGGACGCCTCCGGCATCGTCTGGAAGGTGGGCGCCAAGGTCAAGCGCTGGAAGCTGGGCGACGAGGTCGTCATCCACTGCAATCAGGACGACGGCGACGACGAGGAGTGCAACGGCGGCGACCCGATGTACTCGTCCAGCCAGCGCATCTGGGGCTACGAGACGCCGGACGGCAGCTTCGCCCAGTTCTGCCGGGTGCAGTCGCGCCAGCTGATGCCGCGCCCGCGCCACCTGACCTGGGAAGAGGCCGCCTGCTACACCCTGACCCTGGCCACCGCCTACCGCATGCTGTTCGGCCACAAGCCGCATGAGCTGAAGCCCGGCCAGAACGTGCTGGTCTGGGGCGCCTCGGGCGGGCTGGGCGTGTTCGCCGTGCAGCTGGCCGCCGTGGCCGGGGCCAACGCCATCGGCGTGGTCAGCGACGACGACAAGATCGACTTCGTCAAAAGCATGGGCGCCAAGGCGGTGCTGAACCGCAAGGAATTCAACTGCTGGGGCCAGCTGCCCAAAGTCAACGGCCCCGACTTCGCCGACTACATGAAGGAGAGCCGCAAGTTCGGCAAAGCCATCTGGCAGGTCACCGGCAACAAGGACGTCGACCTGGTGTTCGAGCACCCGGGCGAGTCGACCTTCCCGGTCTCGGTGTTCGTGGTGAAGCGCGGCGGTATGGTGGCCATCTGCGCCGGCACCAGCGGCTTCAACCTGACCATGGACGCCCGCTTCCTGTGGATGCGCCAGAAGCGCGTCCAGGGCAGCCACTTCGCCAACCTGATGCAGGCCAGCGCCGCCAACCAGCTGGTCATCGACCGCCGGGTGGACCCCTGCCTGTCCGAGGTCTTCCCCTGGGACCAGATCCCCGCCGCCCACGAGAAGATGCTGGCCAACCAGCACCTGCCCGGGAACATGGCGGTGCTGGTCTGCGCCCAGCGCCCGGGCCTGCGGACGTTCGAGGAGGTGGTGGAGCTGGGGTGACTGCTGACGGGGACATGCCCTTGCGGCGTGTCCCCAACCGCTTGGCTCGGTGCGAAAGCTGGGGACACGCCC
>NZ_JBBEUD010000028.1:0-55777 GCF_037402475.1 Caulobacter sp. CCG-8 | reverse complement strand
CCGCGCCGCCGGTGCGCGCCGAGGCTCCGCGCCCGGCGCCCGCTCCGGGCCAGACCCGCACCTACGAGCCCAGCCGCGACCGTCGCGACGACCGGGCCTCGACCACCACCTACCGCCCGGGTCCGGGCGCCCAGGGCGATCGCCCGCAGGGCGACCGTCCCCAAGGCGACCGTCCCAGCTTCGCGGACCGGCCGTTCAACCAGCGCGCCCCGCGCCAGGACGGCCCGTACAACCAGCGCACGCCGCGTCCCGACGCCGGCGCGCCGCGTGGTCCGCGTCCCGAGGGCGGCTTCCGCAACGACCGTCCGCAAGGCGACCGGCCCCAGGGCGATCGTCCGCAGGGCGACCGTCCGGCCCAGACCGTGCGCTATTCGGCCCTGGCTCCGCGACCGGCGCCCGGCGCCCGCCCGGGTCCCGGCGGTCCGCGCGGCGCCCGTCCGGGCGTCCCGGCCTCGGCTCCGGCCACGCCCGAAATCCAGCGCGCCACGCGCTCGGCCCCCCGCCCCGGCGGCGACGTCAGCCGTCGCCCGGACGAGGAGGACGATCGTCGCAAGGCCGCGGCCCCCGGCAAGGCGGTCAGCCGCGCCAAGGGCGCCCCGCAGCGCCGCGAAGGCCGCCTGACCATCCAGACCGTGGCCGGCGACGGGGACTCCGCCGACCGCATGCGCTCGCTGGCCTCGGTTCGCCGGGCCCGTGAACGCGAAAAGGAAAAGCGCCGCGGCGGCGTGGCCGAACAGGCCCGCGTCTCGCGCGAAGTGGTCATCCCCGACGTCATCACCGTGCAGGAACTGTCCAACCGGATGGCCGTGCGCGGCGTCGACATCATCAAGTTCCTGATGCGTCAGGGCGTGATGCTGAAGATCAACGACGTCATCGACAACGACACCGCCGAGCTGGTGGCCACCGAGTTCGGCCACACCGTCAAGCGCGTGTCGGAAGCCGACGTCGAAGAAGGCTTCATCGGCGCCGAGGACATCGACGATCACCTGGAGCCCCGGCCCCCGGTCGTCACCGTCATGGGTCACGTCGACCACGGCAAGACCAGCCTGCTGGACGCGCTGCGCAAGGCCGACGTGGCCGGCGGCGAGCACGGCGGCATCACCCAGCACATCGGCGCCTACCAGGTGCGTCTGGAAAACGGCCAGAAGGTCACCTTCCTCGACACCCCGGGCCACGCGGCGTTCTCGCAGATGCGGGCGCGCGGCGCGAACATCACCGACATCGTCATCCTGGTGGTGGCCGGTGACGACGGCGTCATGCCCCAGACGATCGAGGCGATCAAACACGCTCGGGCCGCCGAGGTCCCGATCATCGTGGCCGTCAACAAGATGGACAAGCCGGGCTCGGATTCGACCCGGGTGACCAACGAGCTGCTGCAACACGAGATCGTCGTGGAAAGCCTGGGCGGCGACACCCAGATCGTCGAGGTCTCGGCCAAGACCGGCCAGGGCCTGGACGAGCTGATCGAGCGCATCCTGCTGCAGGCCGAAGTGCTGGACCTGAAGGCCAACCCCGACCGCACCGCCGACGGCGTGGTGATCGAGGCCAAGCTGGACAAGGGTCGCGGCGCGGTTTCGACCGTCCTCGTCAATCGCGGCACGCTGAAGCGCGGCGACATCGTCGTGGCCGGCAGCCAGTTCGGCCGGGTCCGCGCCCTGCTGAACGAGCGCAACGAGCAACTGACCGAAGCCGGTCCCGCCACCCCGGTCGAGATCCTCGGCCTGGACGGCGTGCCGTCGCCGGGCGACAGCTTCGCGGTCGTGGAAAACGAAGCCCGCGCCCGCGAGCTGACCGAGTACCGCATCCGCCTGAAGCGCGAGAAGTCGATGCATCCGGTCGGCGCGGGCGCCACCAGCATGGCCGACATGATGGCCAAGCTGCAGGACAAGAAGCTGCGCGAGCTGCCGCTGGTCATCAAGGCCGACGTGCAGGGCTCGGCCGAGGCGATCATCGGCTCGCTGGAGCAGATGGCCACCGACGAGGTCCGCGCGCGGATCATCCTGTCGGGCGCCGGCGCCATCAGCGAGAGCGACGTGATGCTGGCCAAGGGCGCCGGCGCGCCGCTGATCGGCTTCAACGTCCGGGCCTCGGCCCAGGCGCGTGCGCTGGCTGAACGCGAAGGCGTCGAGATCCGCTACTACGCGATCATCTACGACCTGCTGGACGACATCAAAGGCGTGCTCTCGGGCATGCTGGCGCCGATCCAGCGCGAAACCTTCCTCGGCAACGCCGAAGTCCTGCAGGCCTTCGACATCTCCAAGGTGGGCAAGGTCGCCGGCTGCCGCGTCACCGAAGGCGTGGTCCGCAAGGGCGCCAAGGTCCGGATCATCCGTCAGGACATCGTGGTGCTGGAACTGGGCACGCTGCAGACGCTCAAGCGCTTCAAGGACGAGGTCAACGAGGTCCCGTCCGGCCAGGAGTGCGGCATGATGTTCGCGGGCTTCCAGGACATCAAGGTCGGCGACACCATCGAGTGCTTCACCGTCGAAGAGATCAAGCGCCAGCTGGACTAAGGTCCGCCGGAGCTTTGACGAGACAGGGGCGCGGACCGCGAGGTCCGCGCCCTTTTTCCTTCTCCCGCTTGGGAGAGGGCCCGCGTGACGCCGGACTGGAAATCGCCCGATTTCAGGCCTAACCCTAGCGCCATGCGCATTCGAGCCCTCTTCGCCGTCGCCCTCGCCGCCGTCTCGCTGTCGGCCTGCGCCACGGCCACCCGCTACGACGCGGCCGGCGACGTGCACGCCCTGCTGGTGGCGATCCGCAACAACGACCACGCCGCCTTCGACGCCCGCGTCGACCGACCGGCCCTCAAGGCCGAGATCGAGAGCGAGTTGGTGCGCAAGGCGCGCGCTTCGAACCTGGGCGGTTGGCAGGCGGCGGCCATCGCCCTGGCCGGCCCCGCGGCCAGCCTCGCCGGCGACGCCCTGGTGCAGCCCGAGACCTTCCGCTACGCGGCCGACTATTACGGCTACACCCCCGACCGGCCGATCCCCGACCGCATCAGCATCGCCGCCGGCCTGCGCTATGTCGGCTCCGACCAGGTGTGCGCCGCCAAGGACAAGAACGGCCCGTGCCTGCTGACCTTCACCCTCGAGAACGGAACCTGGCGGCTGTCGGGCTTCGATCCCGAGATCGCCAAGCGTCACCTGAAGCTGTGAGGCGAGGGGTGTCGGGGGCGGCCCGCGGGACGGGCCTGAAGGTCGCTCTGGGCCTGGTCGTCGCCTGCCTCGCGGCGGGGACGGCCCATGCCGAGCGCAAGATGTACTCCTATGATCCGGTCTCGGCCGACGCCAAGCGGCTGACCGGGGCGGGCCTGACCGTGCTGTTCGACAAGAAGCTGACCAGCACGCGGGTCCAGAAGGTGATCGCCACGGGCGTGAAGGTGCAGGGCCGGGTGACCGACGGCCGCGAGAAGGACCTGGGCCCGGGCGGGCTGAAGACGGTCCAGGGCGCCGATCCCGACCTGTCGCTGTACGAGATCGATCCCAAGTACGAGCAGGGTCGGATCTTCATCCGCGCCTTCTGCCCGGGTTCCACGCGGCTGTGGCTGAGCTTCAGCCGGCTGGCCGTCTATCGCGACCTGCGCGTCCAGGCGTTCGGTGACGACCCCAAGGGCGGCCCCGCCCGGCTGTGCGGCACGCTGGACTTCTCGTACCGGGGCGAATGGAAGCTGCCGGGCGGCAATCTGCCCGACCCGATGGAGGACTGGACCGGCGGCAACGGGCCGGGCTGAGCCCGTACGGTTTTCTTTGAGAACGGCGTTCGCCCTGTGTCATGCTCGCCAAGAGAGCAGGGGGGCGGGCATGGCGAAGATCCACGACGACGCACTGGCGGGGTTCACGAAGTTCGACTTCCACGACGGGCGCTGGACGCGGCCGGTCTACCGCATCGGGTCCGGCCCGGCGGTGATCGTCATCCACGAGATCCCCGGCCTGAACCCCCAGGTGCTGCAGTTCGCCCGCGACGTGGCGGCCGAGGGGATGACGGTGTTCTGCCCCAGCCTGTTCGGCAAGCCGGGCAAGCCCGCCTCGAACGGCTACGTCACCGCCACCATGCTGAAGCTGGCCTGCGTGGGCCGGGAGTTCGCGATCTGGGCGGGCGGCCGCTCCAGTCCCATCGTCGACTGGCTGCGGGCTCTGGCGCGAAAGACCCACGCCGAATGCGGCGGCAAGGGCGTCGGCGCGGTGGGCATGTGCTTCACCGGCGGCTTCGCCCTGGCGATGATGACCGAGCCGTCGGTCGTGGCCCCGGTCCTGGCCGAGCCCTCCCTGCCGGCGGGCCGCAAGAAGGGCGGCGAACTGGACGTCTCGCCCAAGGAACTGGCCGTCGCCAAGGCGCGGATGGAGGCCGAGGACCTGTCGCTGATCGCCCTGCGGTTCGAGGGCGACGTGCTGGTCCCCTGCGCCCGCTTCCAGACCCTGGAGCGCGAGCTGGGCGCCCGTGTCGAGGCCATCACCCTGCCGGACGCCGTGGCCAAGCAAGGCACGGGCCGCGATCCCCACTCGGTTCTGACCATCCACCTGGACCGCGACGACCCGGCCGGCGAGACGATGAAGGTCCACCGCAAGGTTCTGGACTTCTTCAAGGCGCGGACGGGGGCCTGACGTGCCGAGGCCTATTCAGGCTTGGGCTGCCACAGTTCGATCTTGGTGCCGTCGGGATCGAGGATCCACGCGAACTTGCCGCTGGGATCGGAATCGTCGCGCTTGAGGACCGTCACGCCCTTGGCTTCCAGGCGGGCGAGAAAGGCGTCCAGGTCGTCGACGGCGAAATCGATCATGAACTCCCGTGTCGACGGACTGGTGTAGCTTGAAGCGCTGGGAAGGGCGTTCCAGGCGACGGCGGGCGGATGTCCCGGTGCGTCGTATCGCAACGCCGCCCCGCCCCAGGGCTCGACCGCGATGCCGAGCACGTCGCGATACCAGCGGGCCAGGGCCTTGGGGTCCTTGCTCTTGACGAAGACGCCGCCGACGCCGGTGATGCGTCCGGCGGGCTCGGCGTGAACCGCCGACGACGAGGCAAGCGTGAAGAGTAGGGCTGACAAAATCAGGCCCGCGCGCCGCAACACCATCCTTCGTCCCTCCGACGCAGCTCCCGACCCAGCCTAGCGCTCGGCGTCCGACGCGTCCAACGGCTGAGAGGCCGCCCGCGGCCAAGACCTTTCCCGCACTGGACTTTTCCGTCCCGCGCGCCTAGACACCCCGCCTTCCATTTCTCCCCGCGCTACCGGCGTTCGATCCGCCGGCCGGGCATCGAGGCGACCGCGCCATGAAGCGCCACACCGAAAACAAGAAGGGCGGACCCGTCGGTCCGTCGCAGCGCCAGCTCCGCGCCGGCGAGCTGATCCGCCACGCCCTGGTCGACATCCTGCGCGAGGAGGAGCTGGCCGATCCCGCCCTGGCCGGCGTGTCGGTGACGGTGTCGGAGGTGCGCATGAGCCCCGACCTCAAGCACGCCATCTGTTTCGTCGAACCCCTGGGGGCCGGCGTCACGGGCGAGACCGAGCAGCACATCGACGCGATCATCAAGGCGCTCAACCATGCGGCCAAGTTCCTGCGCGGGCGCCTGGGCAAGTCGATCGACATGAAGTTCACGCCCGACCTGAAGTTCATCCACGACGAGAGCTTCAATTCGGCCGCCTACATGGACCGCCTGTTCGAGGATCCGCGCGTGCAGGCCGACGTGCGCCGCCTGTCCGACGTCATGGATGACGAGGACTAGGCCATGGCCCGCCGCAAGAAGGGCGACGCCGTCTCGGGCTGGGTCTGCCTGGACAAGCCCTACGACCTGACCTCGACCAGCGCCGTCAGCCGCGTGCGCCGGGCGTTCAACGCCCAGAAGGCGGGGCACGCCGGCACTCTTGATCCTCTGGCGACGGGCATCCTGCCCTTGGCCCTGGGCGAGGCGACCAAGACCGTCCCGTTCCTGATGGACGCCGACAAGGCCTATCGCTTCATGATCCAGTGGGGCCGCTCGACCACCACCCTGGACCGCGAGGGCGAGACCACCGACAGCAGCGAGGTGCGCCCCACCCGCGAACAGGTCGAGGCCGCGCTGCCGGCCTTCGTCGGCGAGATCGACCAGGTGCCGCCCAACTATTCGGCCATCAAGGTCGACGGCGAGCGCGCCTACGACCTGGCCCGCGAGGGCGTCGAGTTCGAACTGAAGACCCGCAAGGTCACCGTCCACGCCCTGCGCGTCACCGCCGCGCCGGACGCCGACCACATCGAGCTGGAGATGGAATGCGGCAAGGGCACCTATGTCCGCGCCGTGGTCCGCGACCTGGCCGCCGCGCTCGGCGCCTGCGGCCACGTCGACCAGCTTCGCCGGACGCGAGTCGGCCGGTTCAGCGAGGATTCGGCGATAGGCCTGGAAACCCTCGAGAATTTAAGCTATGAGGCCCGGCTGTCGGAGGCATTGCTTCCGGTCGAGACCGCGCTGGACGACATCCCGGCGGTGGCCGTGACCGATGAAGACGCCTTCCGGCTTGCGCAAGGACGCGCCATCGTTCTGCTCCCAAGGCAGGTGGAACAGCTGAAAGCCGAGCTCACGCCCGGCGATCGCACCGTTTCCGCCATGTCCGGAGAGAGGTTGGTGGCCTTGTGCGAGATGCGCGCCGGAAAGCTCAATCCGGTGCGGGTCTTCCAACTCACCTGAGCGGAGACAAACCGATGTCGATCACTGCCGAGCGCAAGAGCGCTCTTATCGTCGAGCACGCCCGCACCGCGGGCGACACCGGCAGCGCCGAAGTCCAGGTCGCGATCCTCTCCGAGCGCATCGCCAACCTGACCGAGCACTTCAAGACCCACAAGAAGGACAACCACAGCCGTCGTGGCCTGCTGAAGCTGGTTTCCCAGCGTCGCTCGCTCCTCGACCACCTGAAGAAGTCCGACGAAGGCCGTTACGCGGCCCTCATCGAGAAGCTGGGTCTGCGCCGCTAAGACGCAATTCCGCCGTCCTACTCGCGTAGGGCGGCGGAACGCTTTTCAGGCTTTTGGTTTCGAGACAGGCCGAGACCAACAGTCGATCCGGGTCGCTTCCATTCAGGATAAGCATCCGACGTACGTCCGAGGGTTTTCCATCCTCAAACCCGCCTGTCGAACTGGATGAGGATCATCGGGCCGCTCCAATTGCTTTTGTAAGCACGGCCGTCCGCCCCTGTCCGCCCCCGATGGGAATCCGCCCACGGGAACCGAAAGAAGAAAAATGTTCGACATCAAACGCAAGACGATCGAGTGGGGCGGCAAGACGCTGGTCCTCGAAACCGGTCGCATCGCCCGTCAAGCCGACGGCGCCGTTCTGGCCACCATGGGCGAAACTGTCGTCCTGGCCACCGCCGTGTTCGCCAAGAGCCAGAAGCCGGGTCAAGACTTCTTCCCGCTGACGGTCAACTATCAGGAAAAGACCTTCGCGGCCGGCAAGATCCCCGGCGGCTTCTTCAAGCGCGAAGGCCGTCCGTCGGAGAAGGAGACCCTGGTCTCCCGCCTGATCGACCGTCCGATCCGCCCGCTGTTCGTCAAGGGCTTCAAGAACGAAGTCCAGGTGGTCTGCACCGTGCTGCAGCACGACCTCGAGAACGATCCCGACATCCTGTCGATGGTGGCCGCCTCGGCCGCCCTGGTCCTGTCGGGCGCCCCGTTCATGGGCCCGATCGGCGCCGCGCGCGTCGGTTACGTTGACGGCGCCTACGTGCTGAACCCGACGCTCGACGAGCAGAAGGACAGCAAGATGGACCTGGTCGTGGCCGGCACCGCCGACGCCGTGATGATGGTCGAGTCGGAAATCCAAGAGCTCTCGGAAGAGATCGTGCTGGGCGGCGTCAACTTCGCCCACAAGGAAATGCAGACGGTGATCGACGCGATCATCGAGCTGGCCGAGCATGCCGCCAAGGAACCCTTCGAGTTCGAACCGGAAGACACCGACGCGGTGAAGGCCGAGATGAAGGGCATCGTGGGCGCCGACATCGCGGCCGCCTACAAGATCCAGAAGAAGCAGGACCGCTACGAAGCGGTCGGCGCCGCCAAGAAGAAGGCCGTCGCGGCCCTCGGCCTGTCGGACACCAACCCGGCCGGCTACGACCCGCTGAAGCTGGGCGCCATCTTCAAGGAACTGGAAGCCGACGTCGTGCGTCGCGGCATCCTGGACACCGGCCTGCGCATCGACGGCCGCACCGTCGACAAGGTCCGTCCGATCCTGGGCGAAGTCGGCATCCTGCCGCGCACCCACGGCTCGGCCCTGTTCACCCGCGGCGAGACCCAGGCGATCGTGGTCGCCACCCTGGGCACCGGCGACGACGAGCAGTTCATCGACGCCCTGGAAGGCACCTACAAGGAATCCTTCCTGCTGCACTACAACTTCCCGCCCTACTCGGTCGGTGAAACGGGCCGCATGGGCAGCCCGGGCCGCCGCGAGATCGGCCACGGCAAGCTGGCCTGGCGCGCCCTGCGCCCGATGCTGCCGGCCAAGGAAGACTTCCCCTACACCATCCGCCTGGTCTCCGAGATCACCGAGTCGAACGGCTCGTCCTCGATGGCCACGGTCTGCGGTTCGTCGCTGGCCATGATGGACGCCGGCGTGCCGCTGGTCCGTCCGGTCTCGGGCATCGCCATGGGCCTGATCCTGGAAAAGGACGGCTTCGCCGTCCTGTCCGACATCCTGGGCGACGAAGACCACCTGGGCGACATGGACTTCAAGGTGGCCGGCACCAGCGAGGGTCTGACCTCGCTGCAGATGGACATCAAGATCGCCGGCATCACGCCGGAAATCATGAAGCAGGCCCTGGCCCAGGCCAAGGACGGTCGCGCCCACATCCTGGGCGAGATGAACAAGGCCATGGACGCCCCGCGTGAAGAGGTCGGCGACTTCGCTCCGAAGATCGAGACCATCACCATCCCGACCGATAAGATCCGCGAAGTGATCGGCACCGGCGGCAAGGTGATCCGCGAGATCGTCGCCACCACCGGCGCCAAGGTCGACATCAACGACGAAGGCATCGTGAAGGTCTCGGCCTCGGACGGCGCCAAGATCAAGGCCGCCGTGGACTGGATCAAGTCGATCACCCAGGAAGCGGAAGTCGGCGCGATCTACGACGGCAAGGTCGTCAAGGTCGTCGACTTCGGCGCCTTCGTGAACTTCTTCGGCGCCAAGGACGGCCTGGTCCACGTCAGCCAGATCAGCAACGAGCGGGTGGCCAAGCCCTCGGACGTGCTGAAGGAAGGCCAGATCGTGAAGGTCAAGCTCCTGGGCTTCGACGATCGCGGCAAGACCAAGCTGTCGATGAAGGTCGTCGACCAGGAAACCGGCGAAGACCTGTCCAAGAAGACCGAAGTGACCCCGGAGGAAGCCGTCAACACCTGAGGGTGATGGCGTCTCCATCGTGAGGCTTCAGCAGCGGGCGGCTCCGAAAGGGGCCGCCCGTTTTGCGTTTGGAGGTGTGCTTGCCCCATCTCAACCTCCGTCATCCCGGGCCTTGTGCCCGGGACCCCTGGTTCAGCTTGCACGTGAAACGCCATGGCGCGCGGGCGCGCCACCCTTCCGCACTTGCAGCGGACAGAGGGGTTTCGGGCGCAAGGCCCGGAATGACGGCGAGTAGGAGGGAGCGAAGAAGAAGGGCCCCTAACCCTTCTTCTTCGGCTTCGTGGCGATCGCCGGCGCCATCGGCGTCACGGTCACCACCGCATCGTCCGCCGCGCCGTTGCCGCCCCGGCAGGCGGCCAGCTTGAAGTCCAGGTCCATGCAGACCCAGACCTCGGTCAGGCGGCCTTCCTTGACGCGCACGTTCAGGCCCTCGGCGGTCATGCCGCGATTGCCCTTCAGGAACGCCCTGCGGATCTCGCCCGCGGTCATCGTGCCTTCGGGGCCCGGCTTGAGGTCCGGGACCTTCAGGCCCTGGCGCACTTCGCGGGCCTTCTTGAAATAGGCCTCGGGCGTGTCCCACTGGCAGGCGCCGTGGGCCTGCCACTCGTGCTGCAGCAGCCAGGGCGAGGGGGTCATGCAGAGATTGGCCAGCACGGTCGCCGCGCTCATCGGCGGGCTGGGCTTGCAGTAGCGCGGGTGGACCTTGTCCGGCCCGTTCGGCCACAGGCCGTGCACGGTGAAGCCGAAGCTGTTGGTCTGGCACTGGATGATCTTGTTCGACTCCGGAATGCCCGCGCGGCAGGCCTCGGGCGACCAGAACAGGGCCAGCAGATAGGCGGCGGTGGGGACGTCGGTGTGGATTTCGCCGGCGGGCGGCTTCTCGGCGGGCGCCGGGATCACGCTGGGCGGGACCGTGCAGGCCTTCAGGCTCGAGGCGTGGGCGGCGCCGGCCAGGGCCAGCGAGGCAAGGGCAGTGGCGATGACCTGGAAGGCCTTGGACGACAGCATGGCAGAACTCCAGCGCTAGCTGACGCTTCTCTAGCACGGCTTGGCCAACCTAAAACTCCGCTCATCCCGGCGAATGCCGGGACCCAGATCCCTTAGTGGCGAGGGATGATTGGAGGGTCTTGGCGCTCGTGGCGTCAGCCTCAAAGCCATTCCATCTGGGTCCCGGCATTCGCCGGGATGAGCGGATAAAGAGAGATCAGCGCCGCGCCTCGGTGGCCATGCGCACGGCCAGGCCGCCCAGGACCGTGGCCATCAGCCAGCGCTGGATCAGGGCGAAGCTGGGGCGCGTGGCCAGGAAGGTCGCGATGGTCCCCGCCGCCAGGCAGATGCAGCCGTTGACCGTCAGGCTGATGACGATCTGGCTGCCGCCCAGGGCCAGGGACTGGCCGAAGATCGCGCCCCGGTGCGGGTCGATGAACTGCGGCAGCAGCGACAGATAGAGCATCGCGGCCTTGGGGTTCAGCAGGTTGGTCAGGAAGCCCATGCTGATCAGCTTGGCGGGGCTGTCCTTGGGCAGATCGCGCACCTGGAACGGCGAGGCCCCGCCCGGCTTGATGGCCTGCCAGGCCAGCCACAGCAGGTAGAGCGCGCCGCCGAACCGCAGGATGTCGTAGGCGATGGGCGCGGCCATCAGCAGGGCGGTGATGCCCAGGGCCGCGCAGACCAGATAGACCACGAAGCCGGCGGCGGTGCCGACCAGCGACACGATCCCGGCCCAGCGTCCCTGGCAGATCGAGCGGCTGACCAGATAGATCATGTTCGGCCCGGGGGTCAGGGCCATGCCCAGGCACACGAGACAGAAGGCGATCCAGGTCTTGGCTTCGGGCATGGGCGGACTCCGCGTCAGAGGTGGGCGCCCAGGCGAACGGCTCGTGACGTCCGCGCTCCCTCAGGGTGCTCCCTGTGATCGCCAGTCACGCGGACGCCGGTTGTGTACACCGGTTCGCGGTGAAGGTTGAGACCAGCTTTGCTGAAGGCGGCCGGCACGCGCCCTGACAGGGCCGGGGACATGCCCTTGGGCGTGTCCCCTGATCTCGCGGCGCCGGCATTGGGGACACGCGCGAGCGCATGTCCCCTCTCCGCGTATTTCTGCGAATGATTATCATTGCACACCGGCAACGCTCCAGATAAGAACGCGTCGCAATTACGACAAAGGGCCGCGCTCCTCCGACGGCCTTGCTGGGGTTATTCGATGAACAAGAATTCCAAGCCCGCCGTCGCCGGCGTCCGCAGCCAGACCCGCGCCGCGCTGGGCGTCGCCGCCGTCGCCGGTCTGGCCGGCCTGTCCCTGGCCCCCGCCGCGTTCGCCGCCGCGCCCGAGGCCGACGCCGCCGCCGACGCGGCGATCGCCACCGCCGGTCCCGCCGACAGCGCCACCGAGGTCTCGGGCGTCAAGGTCGACGGCAAGCGCAACACCGAGGTCCAGTCGCCCAAGCTGACCGCGCCGCTGGTCGACACGCCCAAGGCCATCACGGTCATCCCGCGCAAGATCATCGAGCAGACCGCCGCCACCTCGCTGCAGGACATCCTGCGCACCTCGCCCGGCATCACCTTCGGGGCGGGCGAGGGCGGCCAGCCCCTGGCCGACCGTCCGTTCATCCGCGGCCAGTCCAGCGCCAACGACGTCTTCGTCGATGGCCTGCGCGACAGCGGCGGCCAGACCCGCGAAGTGTTCAACCTCGAGCAGGTCGAGGTCGTGAAGGGCCCCGACAGCGCCTACAGCGGCCGCGGCTCGGGCGGCGGCAGCATCAACCTGACGTCCAAGAGCCCCAAGGCCGACGATTTCGTCCGCGCCTCGATCGCCGGCGGCACCGACAGCTACGTCCGCGCCACCGCCGACCTGAACCACCAGATCAACGACAGCGTCGCCGTCCGCCTGAACCTGCTGGGCACCCAGGGCGACACGCCCGGCCGCGACGCCGTGGACTTCGACCGCTGGGGCGCGGCCGCGTCGATCGCCGCGGGCCTGGATGGTCCGACCCAGATGACGCTGAGCTACTACCACCTCGACAGCAACGCGATGCCCGACTACGGCATCCCGCTGTTCACCAAGGTCCCCGGCGTGCCCCGCACGGACTCGGGCATCCTGGACGTCGACTACAGCAGCTTCTACGGCCTCAAGGCCCGCGACTATCAGAAGACCAAGGCCGACATCGCCACCTTCGCGGTCGATCACGCGATCAACTCGAATCTCGGCGTGCGCCAGGTGGTCCGCTGGTCCAAGACGCTCAACGACTACATCGTCACTAATCCCGGCGACGGCGGCGCGGCCCAGCTGATCGGCGGCCAATGGTGGATGAAGCGCGGCACCAAGACCCGCTGGAACCCGGTCGAGACCATGGCGGCCAACACCGACTTCCACGGCAAGTTCGACACCGGCGCCTTCAGCCACAGCTTCGACCTCGGGATCGAGCTGAGCCGCGAGGAAAACCTCAACGCCACCTATTCGACCTACACCACGTCGGGCTCGGCCTGTCCGGCGGGCTTCAACATGGGCACCAACGCCACCAATCTGGGCCAGGGCGACTGCACCCTGGTCTACGCCCCCAATCCGAACGATCCCTGGACCGGCATCATCAATCGCAGCCCGGCCAACCGCAATGTCTCCAAGACCGCCGCGATCTATGGCTTCGACACCATCAAGTTCGGCGACAGGTGGCTGCTGAACCTGGGCCTGCGCCACGACCACTATGAGAGCGCCGGCTACGACTACGCCAGCTTCACCCAGAACCAGGGCGCGTTCTCGGGCGGCACGATCACCTACCGCCAGGGCGAATGGGACTTCACCAGCTACCAGGCCGGCCTGGTCTTCAAGCCGACCGAGGACTCCAGCCTCTACATCTCATACGGCACGGCCTCGACCCCGCCGGGCGTCCAGGGCGGCGACCAGAACAGCAACGGCATCACCGGCACGGTCGGCACGACGCCCAACCAACTGCTGGAGCCGGAAGACACCGAAAGCTTCGAGGCCGGCGGCAAGTGGACGCTGTTCAACGACACGCTGGCCCTGTCGGGCGCGGTCTTCAAGACCACCCGCAAGAACGCCCTGATCCAGATCAACAACGGCGTGTTCGCCCAGGTGGGCGAGACGCAGGTCAAGGGCGTGGAGCTGGGCATCTCGGGCAACATCACGCCCAAGTGGCAGGCTTTCGGCGGCTACACCTACATGGACAGCGAGCTGGTTCATGGCGCGGTGACGATCCAGTCGGGCACCGGGGCGATCATCCCCAACATCAACGAGGGCGACCCGCTGGCCAACACGCCCAAGAACAGCTTCAGCCTGTTCACGACCTATCGGGTGACGCGCAAGCTCTCGGCCGGCGGCGGGGCCTACTACGTCTCCAAGATGTTCGGCGGCAACCAGGGCGGCGCGGGCGGCGGGACCAACGCGGTCTACGCGCCCGACTACTGGCGCTTCGACGCCTTCGCCAGCTACGTCGTCAACGACAAGGTCGACCTGCAGCTGAACGTCCAGAACGTCGGCGACGAGCGCTACATCATGCGCACCAACGGCGTCCACCACGCCGACCCGGCCCCCGGCCGGCAGGCGATCCTGACCTTGAACGTCAAGTACTGAGCCTTCTCCTCCCCGGAGTGCTCGTCCTGACGTTCAAAGCCTCGCCCGGGAGCGGCCCCTCCCGGGCGAGGCCATATCTCTGCCCACCATTTATCCTTCGGATAAATGGCGGATTTTCAACGGTTTAGAGCGCGACGGGCGCCAAAACCGGCTTCCACTTTTGGCTGTCGCGCTCTAGGAGTCGGGTCATGATGATCCAGATCCCCGACGTCCTGACGCCCGACCAGGTCGCCCACTGCCGCGCGGTGCTGGACGCCGCCGACTGGATCGACGGCAACGCCACCTCGGGCTTCCAGGCGGCGATGGCCAAGAACAACCAGCAGCTGCCGCAGGACGGGGCCGCCGCCCGCGAGGTCGGGGCGATCATCGTCCAGGCCCTGCAGGCCAATCGCCTGTTCGTCGCGGCCGCCCTGCCGCGCACCATCCTGACGCCGCTGTTCAACCGCTACGGCGCGGGCATGGGCTTCGGCGACCACATCGACAATTCGATCCGCCGCGACCCGGTCACCGGCCAGACCCTGCGCACGGACCTGTCGATCACCGTCTTCCTCAGCGACCCCGAGGCCTATGACGGCGGCGAGCTGGTGGTCGAGGACGCCTATGGCAGCCACGTGGTCAAGCTGACGGCGGGGGCGGCGATCCTCTATCCGGCCTCCAGCCTGCACCACGTCACCGAGGTGACGCGCGGCGTGCGCACCGCCAGCTTCTTCTGGATCCAGAGCCTGGTGCGCGACGACGCCAAGCGCGCCCTGCTGCTGGACATGGACGTGTCGATCCAGCGCCTGTCGATGGCGGTGGGGACCGACGACCCGTCGGTGCTGTCCCTGACCGGGAGCTACCACAACCTCCTGCGGATGTGGGCCGAGGTCTGACGCACGGTCGGCGAACAATGATCGCCGACGCCAACCATAAGTTTACCCTTGAGCTTCACCATCCGCGCTCCGTCCCTTGGAGCCGCGATGACCTCGCCCCCCAAATCCCCACGGTTGAGCGATGCGGAAAGCGCGCAATGGTTCTTCGACCATTCGCACGACCTGTTCGCCGTGGTGTCGAGGGGGCGGTTCGCCACGGTCAATCCGGCCTGGACCCGGGTGACCGGCTGGACCCGCCAGGAGCTGATCGGCCGGCCGGCCTCCAGCTTCGTCCATCCGGACTCGCGCCAGGACTTCATCGAGACCGCCGGCCTGATCCGCGCCTCGGGCGAGGCCGTCAACCGCCTCAAGGTGACCTGCAAGAACGGCGGCTGGGTGTGGCTGGAGGGGCGCTCGCGCCTGGGGCCCAACGGCGAGATGATCGGCGCCCTGCGCGACGTCACCGCCGACATGGCCCGCCGGGCCGAGATCGCCGCCGCCCGCCAGACCCGCGAACTCCTGGCCTCGTCGGCCGGCATCGGGGTCTGGAGCTACGAACCGCACGGCCAGCACATCGAGTGGTCGCGCGACATCTTCAACGCCACGGGCCTGGAGCCCGAGGACGTGGCCCAGCCCGACCAGTTCTTCGACCGCCTGGACCCCGCCGAGCAGGAGAACCTGCGCGCGGCCTTCGACCAGGCGGTGCGCACCGGCGAAGGCGGCACCATCGAGCACCGGCTGCGCGGCGCCGGGGACCAGTGGTTCACCTACCGCGCCACCTTCCGCACCGAACCGCGGGCCGACGGCCTGTTCGCCCTGAAGGGCATCTCGCAGAACGTCACCGACGTGGCCCGCACCCGCGACGCGGCCGTCTGGGGCGAGCGCCAGGCCCGGCGACTGGTCGAGGAAGCCCCGTTCGCCGTGGCGCTCTACGACCGCGACCTGCGCCTGCAGGTGGTCAGCCCGCGCTTCCTGGAAATCTTCCAGGCCACCGAGGCCCAGATCATCGGCCGCAGCCTGCACGAGCTGACCTCCGGCAGCCGCCGGCGCTTCGTCCGGGCCGTCGAGCGCGCCCTGACCGGCGAGACGATCGTGCGCCGCGAGGACCAGCTGCACGACGGCCTGGGCCGCAGCCACACCCTGCGCTGGGAGGCCCGCCCCTGGTGCGACGCCCAGGGCCGGATCGTCGGCGTGATCACCTATATGGACGATGTCACGGCCCTGTCGGAGGCCCGCCGCGAGGCGCGCGCCAACGCCCGGCGGCTGCGCGTGGCCCTGGGCGCGGCCCATGCCGGGGTCTACGAGATCGACCACGCGGGCAAGACCTTCTGGGGCTCGCCGGAGTTCCATCGCATCCTGGGCCGCCGGGTCACCTATGACGACGTACGCAGCGCCGTCTGGCCGATGATCCATCCCGACGACGTCACGGCGGTCTACGACGCCGCCGACAGCTGGCGGGGGAACGAAGGCCATCTGGACTCCCGGGGCCGCTCGTTCGACGTGCGGGTGATGACGCCCGACGGCGACGGCAAGTGGATCCGCATCTTCCACGAGGTGCGCAGCGACGCGAGCGGCCGCATCCGCAAGGCCTTCGGCCTGATCCTGGACATCGACGAGAAGAAGCGGGCCGAGCTGGCCCTGGTCGAGGCCGAGCGCGCCGCCCAGGCCGCCAACGAGGCCAAGGCCCAGTTCCTGGCCAATATGAGCCACGAGATCCGCACCCCGATGAACGGGGTGCTGGGGGTGATGCATCTGCTCAAGCGCGAGAAGCTGCCGGGCGAGGCCGACAACCTGCTGGGCGAGGCCCTGGCCTGCGGTCGGATGCTGTCGACCCTGCTGGACGACGTGATCGACTTCTCGCGGATCGAGGCCGGGCGGCTGGACGTCACCCAGGAGCCGGTCGATCCCAGCGAGCTGGCCGCCAGCGTGGCGCGCCTGCTGCGCGGCCAGGCCGAGCACAAGGGGCTGGAGCTGCGGGTCGACGCCCCGGACCTGGGCCTCATCCTCACCGACCCCAGCCGGCTGCGCCAGGCCCTGTTCAACCTGGTCGGCAACGCCGTGAAGTTCACCCTGTCGGGCTCGGTGACCCTGCGGGTCCGCCGGCAGGAGGGACCCGAACCCCGCGTCGCCTTCGAGGTGATCGACACCGGGGTCGGTATCGCCGCCGAGGCCCAGGCGCGGCTGTTCGAACGCTTCCAGCAGGCCGACGCCAGCACCACCCGCCGGTTCGGCGGCTCGGGCCTGGGCCTGGCCATCACCCGGCGCCTGGCCCAGATGATGGGCGGCGAGGTGGTCTTCACCTCGCGCGAGGGCGTCGGCTCGACCTTCCTGCTGACCATCGCCGCCCCGCCGGCCCAGGCCCGCGCGGCCGAGGCCGAGATGGCCGACGGCCTGCTGCAGGGGCTGAAGATCCTGGTCGTCGAGGACAACGCCACCAACCGCCTGGTCGCCCGCCGCATCCTCGAGCAGCTGGGCGCCAAGGTCGAGACGGCCGAGGACGGGCTGGACGGCGTGACCACGGCGGCGCGGGGCTTCGACCTGATCCTGATGGACGTGCAGATGCCCGGCATCGACGGGCTGGAGGCCGCCCGCCGCATCCGCAACCTGCCGGGCCCGGCCGCCAAGACGCCGATCATCGCCCTGACCGCCAACGTCCTGTCGCACCAGCGCGCCGCCTACCTGGCCGCCGGCATGGACGGCGTCGCCGCCAAGCCGATCTCGCCCGCCGCCCTGATCACCGAGATCGTCCGCCTGGCCGGCGGCGAAGCGGCGGACGCGGCGGCTGTGGCCTAGGCTATCCTCCCCCTTTGGGGGAGGCGGCCCAGAGGGCCGGAGGGGGTTTGCCCGGCCGATTGAGCAAGACCCCCTCCGTCGCTTCGCGACGCCTCCCCCGGAGGGGAGGATCTGCCTTCCCTCGCCGTCGAAAACCGCTAATGCTCCTCCCCAACAATTGGGGGAAACCAACGGATGACGGCCCAGGATCAGGCTGAGGATCGCGCGTCCATGCGCACGGTGGTGGCGGCGTCGTCCGCGGGCACCGCCTTCGAATGGTACGACTTCTTCATCTTCGGCAGCCTGGCCCAGGTGATCTCCAAGACCTTCTTCACGGGCCTGTCGGAGACGGCCGGCTACGTGGCCGCCCTGGCCCTGTTCGGGGTGGGCTTCGCGTTCCGGCCGCTAGGCGCGCTGGTGTTCGGCAAGATCGGCGACCAGGCCGGCCGCAAGGGCGCGTTCCTGGCCACCGTGCTGCTGATGGGCGGGGCCACCTTCGCCATCGCCCTGCTGCCCACCTACCAGCAGGCGGGGATCATCTCGCCGATCCTGCTGATCGTCCTGCGCTGCGTGCAGGGCTTCGCCCTGGGCGGCGAGTACGGCGGGGCGGCGATCTACGTCGCCGAGCATTCGCCGCCGCACCAGCGCGGCCGCTCGACCGCCTGGGTGCAGAGTTCGGCGTCCCTGGGCCTGTTCGCGGCGTTGCTGGTCATCCTGGCGACCCGCTGGTTGCTGGGCGGCGTCGCCGGGCCGGCCGCCTTCGACGCCTGGGGCTGGCGCATCCCGTTCGCCGTCTCGATCGGCCTGCTGGCGGTGTCGGTCTGGATGCGCCTGAAGCTCAGCGAAAGCCCGACCTTCGCGCGGATGAAGGAGGAGGGCGCGGCGTCCAAGGCGCCCTATGCCGAGGCCTTCGGTCAGTGGAAGAACCTGAAACTGGTCCTGCTGGCCTTCTTCGCGGTCATGTCGGCCCAGGGCGCGGTCTGGTACACGACCTTCTTCTACATCCAGACCTTCATGGAGAAGTTCCTCAAGATCGCGCCGGGCACGATCAACGGGCTGATGATGGCCGCCGCCGCGGTCAGCGCGGTGCTCTACGTGGTGTTCGGCGCCCTGTCGGACAGGATCGGGCGCAAGCCGGTGATGCTGGGCGGCATGGTCCTGGCGCTGGCGTTCTACTTCCCCGGCTTCCATCTGCTGGAGCGCGCCGCCAACCCGGCCCTGGCCGAGGCCTCGGCCCGCGCGCCTGTCAGCGTCACCGCCGACCCCAAGGACTGCGCCCTGCAGTTCGACCCGATCGGCAAGGCCGCCTTCGTCTCGTCCTGCGACATCGCCAAGAGCGCCTTGGCCAACGCCGGGGTGTCCTACGCCAACCACGCTGGGCCCGCCGGCTCGGCGGCGGTGGTCCAGGTCGGCGAGACCCGGATCGTGTCGAAAAGCGCCAAGGGCCTGCCCGCCAAGGAGGCCAAGGCGGTGAAGACCGCCGGCGAGGCCGCCATCAAGGCCGCCCTGGCCCAGGCCGGCTATCCGGCCAAGGCCGACCCGGCCCGACTGAACTGGTGGGGCGTGTTCGGCGTGCTGATGGTCTTCGTCGTCGGCGCCACCGCCCTCTACGGGCCGCTGGCCGCGGCTCTGGTCGAGCTCTTCCCGACCCGGGTGCGCTACACCGCCCTGTCGCTGCCCTACCACATCGGCACGGGCTGGATCGGCGGCTTCGTGCCGTTCAGCGCCTTCGCCATCGTGGCGGCGGTGGGCAATATCTACGCCGGGCTCTGGTACCCGGTATTCTTCACCCTGATCAGCGTGCTGACGACGCTGTTCCTGCTGCCCGAGACCAAGGACCGGGCTCTGGACTAGTCTCGCATGTTGTCATCCCGGAGAGCCTCTACGAGGCTTCCGGGATGACAACGGTTGGGTCTCTTTAGATCACTTCAACGCTGACCGACGCCGCCCCCAGGGCCTGGACCAGGGCCGGATCGACGGGGGCCACGATCAGCCGGACGATCTGCTTGCCCTCCTGGGCCAGGGTCACCAGCGTCTCCGCGCCGGCCTGGGCCGGATCCAGCCGGTGGACGTCGCGGCGGGCCATGTTGACGATGTCGGGATCGGCGGCCTCGTCGGCGATCAGCACGTCGGCGGCGCCCAGGGCCCGCAAGGCGCGCAGGGTCAAGAGGTCCGAGGGGCCCTTGCCGGCGATGAACCGCACCTTGCCCTCGCGGCCGACGCCCTTGGCCAGGGCCTGGCGGAACAGCTGGCCGGCCTTCTCCATGTCGCCGGCCATGGCCGCCTGGGCGGCCTCGCCGGCCACGGCGTCGCGGAGGAAGGCGCGGCGCTCGTGCATGGCGGGCAGGGCGCCGCGCACCTCGTCCTGGAACTTGCGCAGCAGGGCGGCCACCCGGCCCGAGCCCTCCGGCACCTGGGCCTCGATGTCGTTGCGCAGCTTGGTGGCCAGGGTCGGCGAGGCGCCGCCCGTGCCGACGGCGGCCACCACCTCGCCGCGGTCGATCACCGCCGGGGTGTTGAAATCGCTCATCGTCGGCCTGTCGACCACGTTGACCAGCACCCGGGCCGCGCGGGCCGCGCTGGCCGCGCTCTGCAGGAAGACCTCGTCGTCGCCCGCCACGAAGGCCAGCACCGCCCCGGCGTAGGTCCCCGGCAGGAAGGCCGCGTGGCCGTCGACCCGCACCAGCGTGGCCGGCGAGCCGTCGAACAGCCGCGCCTTGTTGTCGGCGGCCTCGCCGCTACCGGCGATCACGACCTTGCGGCCGGCCAGGGGGAAGTAGGCGGGGAAGGAATCCAAGGGGCGGGTCCTGACGGGAAACAAGCGAACGGCGGTCAGGCTAGCCTGCCTGAACCAAGATTTCACTGGCGGGTTTGGGTCTTAGCAGTGTTAGATTCCGCCGAGCCGGGCCGTCGGACCCCGTTTTTCGCTTGGGAGGCGAAAGCATGACCTCGACGTTGGATATCAACGGCAAGTCGGTCGCCGTGAAGGCCGCCCCCGAGACGCCCCTGCTGTGGGTGCTGCGCGACGAGCTGGGCCTGACGGGCACCAAGTTCGGCTGCGGCATGGCCCAGTGCGGGGCCTGCACGGTCCACGTCAACGGCGACCCGGTGCGGTCGTGCGTGACGCCGATCGCGGCCCTGGCGGGCGCCAAGATCGCCACCATCGAGAGCCTGGGCGGGACCCACCCGGTGCAGCAGGCCTGGGTCAAGCACGACGTGCCCCAGTGCGGCTACTGCCAGTCGGGCCAGATCATGTCGGCCGCCGCCCTGCTGGCCAGCACCAAGTCGCCCAGCGACGCGGACATCGACAACGCCATGAGCGGCAACATCTGCCGCTGCGGCACCTACCAGCGCATCCGCGCCGCCATCAAGGACGCCGCCGGCCTGGCCGCCGCGCCCGTGGTCGCCGCGCCGGCCGCCGCCAAGCCGACAGCCTCCAACGACGTCGACGACGAGATCGCCGCCGCCTCGGGCTCGACCGGCCGCGGAGTGGGCCAATGAACGGGCCGTTCCGGAAACTCGACCGCCAGGACGGCGTCAGCCGCCGCGACCTGGTGGTCGGCGCCACCCTGGCCGGCGGGGCCCTGCTGGTCGGCTGCTCGCCCGCCGACCTGATGAGCGCGGGCTCGAAGGTGGATGTGGGGGCCTTCGGGCCGTTCATCCGGTTCGATCCGGACGGCGCGGTGACCGTGCTCTCCAAGCACATCGAGTTCGGTCAGGGCAATCACGCGGGCCTGGGGGCCATCGTCGCCGAGGAGCTGGACGCCGACTGGAGCCGGGTGAAGGTGCTGCACGCGCCCGCGAACGCCAAGCTCTACGCCAACGGCGGCATGGGCATCCAGCTGACCGGCGGCTCGTCGGCGATCTCCAACTCCTGGGAGCAGCTGCGCAAGGCCGGGGCCGGCGCGCGGGCGATGTTCGTGCAGGCGGCGGCGACGCGCTGGAACGTTCCGGCCGATCAGATCACCGTCAAGGACGGCGTCGTCAGCGGCGGCGGCAAGAGCGCGGGCTTCGGCGAACTGATCGCCGACGCCGCCAAGGTGGCGCCGCCCGAGAACCCGACCCTGAAGGACCCCAAGACCTTCACCCTGATCGGCACCGACCGTGTGCGGCGCAAGGACAGCCTGATCAAGAGCAACGGCTCGGCCCGCTACACCCAGGACGTCCAGCTGCCGGACATGCTGGTGGCCATGGTCGCCCACGCGCCCCGCTTCGGCGGTACGGTGAAGAGTTTCGACGCCGACGAGGCCAAGAAGGTGGCCGGGGTGGTCGATGTCTACGAGATCCCGACCGGGGTGGCGGTGGTCGCCAACAACACCTACGCCGCCCGCATGGGCCGCGAGGCGCTGAAGGTCGAGTGGGACGAGGGCAAGGTCGAGACCCGCGGCTCGGCGACGATCGCCCAGCAGTGGCGCGACATCGCCGCCGGCAAGGGCCCGGCCGACCTGAAATGGGAAGCGTTCGACTCCAAGGGCGATGCGTCCGTCGCCTCGGGCGGCAAGGGGAGCGAGGTCTTCGAGACCACCTACGACTTCCCCTACCTGGCCCACGCGACCATGGAGCCGATGAACTGCGTGGCGATCGTCGACGGCAACAAGGTCAAGCTGATCCATGGCTCCCAGGCCCAGACCCTGGACCAGATGAACGCGGCCAAGATCGTCAAGACCCTGCCGGGCTCGGTCGAGATCGAGACCCTGTACGCCGGCGGCTCGTTCGGCCGGCGCGCCAACTTCCCGTCCGACTACGTGGCCGAATGCGTGACCATCGCCCAGAAGGTCGGCAAGGGCCGCCCGGTGAAGCTGGTCTGGACGCGCGAGGACGACATGCGGGCCGGCTTCTTCCGGCCGCTGGTCCACCACGCCGTGCGGGTCAGGGTGGACAAGGACGGCTATCCGGCCAGCTGGCGCCACCGGATCGTCACCCAGTCGATTATGAAGGACTCGCCGATGAAGGCGAAGGGGCCGGACCAGACGGCGATCGAGGGGACGGCGGGCTCGCCCTATCTGAAGGCCACGCCGATCGTCGACGCCCAGCTGGCCACGCCGGAGGGCGGGGTGCCGGTCCTGTGGTGGCGGTCGGTGGGGGCCACCCACACCGCCTTCGTCATGGAGCACACGATCGACCAGCTGGCGCTGAAGGCCGGCAAGGACCCCGTCGAGTACCGGCGCGTCCTCTACGCCAAGGCCGGCGAGCATGGCGCGCGGCACCTGGCGGCGCTGAACCTGGCGGTCGAGAAGGCCGGGCCGACGCCGACCCCCGGCTTCACGCGCGGCGTGGCGGTGCACGAGAGCTTCGGCTCGGTGGTCGCCCAGGTGGCCGAGGTCAAGCTGGTGGACGGCGAACCGCGCGTCGGCCGCGTGGTCACCGCCATCGACTGCGGCCTGGCGGTCGCGCCCGACCAGGTGGCGGCCCAGGTGGAAGGCGGCACCTGCTACGGCCTGTCGGCGGCGCTCTACGGCGAGGTCACCCTGACGGACGGCCGTGTCGACCAGAGCAATTTCGACACCTATCGGGTGCTGCGGATGAACGAGGCGCCGGTGGTCGAGACCCACGTCGTGCCGTCGGGCAATCCGCCCAGCGGGGTGGGCGAGCCGGGCACGCCGGTCATCGCCCCCGCGGTGGCCAACGCCCTGCTGGCGCTGTCCAAGACCCCGACCGGCCGCCTGCCCTTCGTCCGCGCCCAGGCCTGAGCGTCGCGCGACCGGCGGTGGAGGCCGCTCGGCTTAGCGAAATTCGATGCGGTTTTGATGGGACGCGCCCCGTTGAAGCGCGTTCAGTCAAGTCTTGCTGGACGTAAGGCGAGCCGCGAACCATTTTAGCGGCATGGTGGACTCCGGCGACAACCTGGGCTTCGAGCGTCTGACTCCTCGCGAGCGGGAGATCCTGCGGCTTATCGCCCAGCATCGACAGTCCAAGGAAATCGCCCGCCTGCTGCGGCTCTCGCCCAAGACCGTCGAGATGCACGTGCTCAGCGCACGGCGCCGGCTGGCCGGACTGAACCGCCGCGACGCCGCCCTGGCCTTCGTGGCCTGGGAAACCGACCCCGGTAATGACTACCGTAAGCAATCGGCCGAGCTAGCCACGGCCCAGTCAGAGGTCTTTTCTCGCTTCAACAGCGAGAGCAGCCATGACGAAATCTTCGACCAACACTCCCAACCCGGCCTCGGCCTTCTTCATCGCGAGCTGGCAGTCCCTGGAGGAAGGCCTGACCCTGATGGCGGGTACGCCGGAACGCGGCCGGCTGGTGGCGGAAACGGTTTCGGCGCTGCGCAAGGCGCAGGCGGCGGGCGATCCCCCGGGCAAGCTGCTCCTGAGGGTCCTGGCCGCGACGGCCTTCCTGGCGGACGACACGCCGCTCCGTATGGAAGGAGCTGGCGCGATGACCTGACCCCCTTGCAGTGGCTGGGTCTGATCCTCGCGGTCGCCACCCTGGGCGGTATCCTGCTCGGGACGGTCACGATGGGGGCCCACGAATTCCTCTACGCCCTTCAGCGGTTCCGCGAGGGCTGGAGCCCGCCTCCGGCGCACTGACGCCGACCTTTCCAACAACATTTCATCGACTTGAACGTGCGGGGGGGACCCGTGCGACCGGGAGAGTCATGCCATGAAACGAACCGAAGCCGCCCGTGCCGGCGCTGAAAAGCTGATGCGCGCCGAGGCCGCGATCGACGCCGCCCTGCGCGAAACCGCCGAGCTGATGGGCCTGCTGCCCATGCTGCGGCTCGAGACCAAGCTGTCGGCCGTTCTGGGTCAGGAAGCCGTCGCCAACCTGGGCGAAACCCTGGCGCACATCGTTTCCGCCCGCCGGACGATCATCGAGACCCACAGCGCCCTGGCCACCGTGCGCAGCCAGATCGGTTGCGGCGCCATGGCCGGCGGCGACCTGCCCAAGGGTCCGGAAGAACCGCGCACGAGCGGCCTGCACGCCGTTCCCGGCGGTCTGGCCGCCTGATCCGATTTCACCTCGTCCGTGCACGGCGCGAGCCGCGCCCGACCCATGAAAGATGACGTGCAATGAGCACCGCCCAGACCGTTCAGCAGCCGCAGGACTCGACGGCCGACGAGCTGAAGGAATTCCGCCAGCACCTGCGCACCCTCGGGCCCGTCCAGCGCCGGATCCTGTCCGTGCTGATGCCCCAACTGGTCGCCCTCGACGAAGCCGGCGACACCGACGGCGCGCTGAGCATCATCGAGGAGGTCAAGACCATCCTGTGGGAAGGCCGTCGTACGCGGCACTGACCATAGGTTGCTGTTCTCCGAACCACGCTTGCGGCATGGTGGCGCTCGAACTTGGTTTCGAGCGCCACGGCCGTGCAGATCCACGCTGTCATTTCCCTGATCCTGGCCATCCTGGTCTGCGGACTGGCGATGTGGCGCGGCGATCGTAGCGCCCGTTGGATCGGCGCGGCTTTCCTCGCCGACTGGCTGGGCTCCCTGCTGGTCTATCGCCCCCACGTCCAGAGCGCCGACTACGGCGTGCTGATGATCGACATCGTGACGCTGGCGGCGTTCGTCTGGATCTCGATGCGGACCCGGCGCCTCTGGACGATCGTCGCCTCGGCCTTCATGGCGATCATCGTGGCCTCGCACGTGGCGGTGATGATCGACCTGCGGGTGACCATCAACACGCTGAAGGCCAGCATGGCGATCTGGAGCTACGGGGTCCTGGCGTGCATCGCGTTCGGGACCTGGGCCGGCTGGCGCCGGCAAGGCCACGCCCCCTCCTGAGCGGTCACCGGTCGCGGGCCAGGTCCTCGGGACGGTCGACATCGAACAGCACGCCGTCGTCCGGGCCGTCGACCAGCGCCAGGCGCCCGCCCAGCGCGGCCAGCACCTCTCGCGCGCCGACATCGCCCTCCAGGCGCCGCAGGGCGGGATAGCAGGCCCTTCCGAACAGCACGGGATGTCCGCGCCGCCCCGCGAAGCAGGGCGCCACGGCGTCGACGCCCGGGCGCAGCGCCCGCGCCAGGTCACGCGCCAGGCCGGGCGGAACACGCGGCATGTCGCCCAGGAACACGAAGACGCCGTCCGAGTCCGGGGGCAGGGCGGCGACGGCCGTTCGCAACGAGACGCCCATGCCTTCGGCGGCGTCGACCGCCACGACGATGTCGAGATCGTCCGGCCGGCCCAGCCGTGCGGCATGGCCGGCCGCCGCCTCGGCCAGGTCCGCGTCGCCGTCGGTGACCAGCAGCACCCGCCGGGCGGGGGCCGCGAAGGCCGCGTCCAGAGCGCCGGCGATCAGCGGCCGGCCCTCGAACGGGGCCAGCAGCTTGCGCCCTCCCGAAGACCCGGCGCCCTGCCTGGCGAAGCGGCGCCCGGCCCCCGCCGCCAGGACCACGGCGTCGCATCGCGCGCTTTTCCTTTCCGCCATCACGTCCCACGCCTATCTTACGGACCGACATGACGCCCTACGACGCCAGCCCCGCGCAAGCGGTCATCCGCTCGCCGCGCCTTATCGACGGTTTCGGCCGCGCGGTGACCTATCTGCGCGTCTCGGTCACCGACCGCTGCGACCTGCGCTGCACCTATTGCATGGCCGAGCACATGACCTTCCTGCCGAAGGCGGAGGTCCTGTCGCTGGAGGAGCTGGACCGCCTGGCCTCGGCCTTCGTGGGCCTGGGCGTGCGCAAGCTGCGGCTGACCGGCGGCGAGCCGCTGGTGCGCAAGGGGATCATGACCCTGGTCGAGCGGCTGTCGCGGCATCTGCGCTCGGGCGACCTGGACGAGCTGACCCTGACCACCAACGGCACCCAGCTGGCGGCCCACGCCGCCGACCTGGCCCGTCTGGGCGTGCGACGGATCAACGTCTCGCTCGACACCCTCGAGCCCGACCTCTTCCGCAAGCTCACGCGGGGCGGCGACCTGGCCAAGGTGCTGGCCGGGATCGACGCGGCCCTGGCCGCCGGCCTGCGGGTCAAGATCAACGCCGTGGCCCTGCGGCACGACAACGCCCAGGAGCTGCCGGCCCTGATCCAATGGGCCCACGGCCTGGGCGCCGACATGACCCTGATCGAGACCATGCCGCTGGGCGAGGTCGAGGTGGACCGCACCGACCAGTACCTGTCGCTGAGGGACGTGCGCCGCGACCTGGCCTCGTTCTGGACCCTGACGGACCTGGCCTACGCCACCGGCGGGCCGGCCCGCTACGTCCGGGTCGAGGAGACCGGCGGGCGCCTGGGCTTCATCACCCCGCTCAGCCACAATTTCTGCGAGGCCTGCAACCGGGTCCGCCTGACCTGCACCGGCACCCTGCACACGTGCCTGGGCCGCGACGACGCCAGCGACCTGCGGGCGGTGCTGCGCGGCGGGGCCGACGAGGCCGGCCTGGAGCGGGCGATCTTCGCGGCGATCGGGGCCAAGCCCCAGGGCCACGACTTCCACATTGACGCCGCGCGCCCGGCCGTGGCGCGCCACATGTCGACGACGGGGGGCTGACCGTGGCCCGGGTGCTGCTGTTCGGACGCCTGGCCGACCAGGCCGGCTGGCGCGAGCGCTCCGTCGAGGCTGGGTCGCTGGCGTCGCTGCGCCAGGCCCTGGCCGCCGCCGACCCGGACCTGGCCGAGGCCCTCGGCGGTCCCGGCGTGCAGGTGGCGATCGACAAGACCATCGTCCGGGGCGAGGCGACCCTGGCCGCCGCGACCGAGGTGGCCTTCCTGCCGCCGATGAGCGGCGGATGACCGCCTTCCCCTCCATCAGCCTGACCGCCCATTCGTTCGAGCCTGGGGTCTTGTTGACGAGCTTCTGCGCCGGCCGCGCCGAGACCGGGGCGGTGGCCAGCTTCGTCGGCCTGGCGCGGGCCGAGCACGGACGGGCGACGGTCCTGGAGCTGGAGGCCTATCCCGGCTTCACCGACGCGGCGATCGCCCGGTTCGCCGAGGAGGCCAAGGCCCGGTTCGGCCTGCACGACTACCGCATCGTCCACCGCATCGGCCGCATCGCGCCGGGCGAGGCCATCGTCTTCGTGGCCACGGCGGCGGGTCATCGCCGCGCGGCCTTCGAAGCCTGCGACTTTCTGATGGACTGGCTCAAGAGCCGCGCGCCGTTCTGGAAGAAGGAGCACGGCCCGGACGGCGACCGCTGGATCGAGCCGACGGCTCAGGATAGGACCGACGCCGAGCGTTGGGACTAGCAAGCGTTTTCGAGCGAAGTGGACGCCGGTTCGCGTGAAGAAAACGCGCAAGACCAAAGCGGGATTTGGGAGAACGGAATGTCGGCAGGTCTCACCCCGGGCGGCGGTATCAAGCCGGAGCTTCCGTTCAAGCCGGTGCGGGTGGCGATCCTGACCGTGTCGGACACCCGCGACGAGTCCAACGACACCTCCGGCCAGCTGCTGATCGATCGGGTGAAGGACGCGGGCCATGACTTCGCCGGGCGGGCGGTGGTCCGCGACGACATCGACAAGATCCGCCGGACGGTGCGCGACTGGATCGCCAGCGGCCAGGTCGATGCGATCGTCACCACCGGCGGCACCGGCCTGACCGGCCGCGACGTCACGGTCGAGGCCCTGGAGCCGCTGTTCGACAAGAAGATCGACGGCTTCTCGGTGGTGTTCCACCTGGTCAGCTACGCCTCGGTGGGCCTGTCCACCCTGCAGAGCCGCGCCACGGCCGGCCTGATCGACGGCGTGTTCGTCTTCTGCCTGCCGGGCAGCAACGGGGCGGTGAAGGACGGCTGGGACAAGGTCATCTCGGCCCAGCTCGACAGCCGCCACAAGCCCTGCAACATGGTCGAACTGATGCCCCGACTCCTGGAACAATAGAGCTGCTGGAACAGTGACCCGCCTGACCCACATCGACGACCAGGGCCGCGCCCGCATGGTCGACGTCTCGGACAAGGCCGAGACCGTCCGCGAGGCGATCGCCGTCGGCTTCGTGCGGATGCGCCCCTCGACCCTGGAGCTGGCCATTTCCGGAACCGGCCAGAAGGGCGACGTGCGCGCCGTGGCCGAGATCGCCGGGGTGATGGCGGCCAAGCAAACATCAAACCTCATCCCGCTTTGCCATCCCCTGGCCCTCAGCAAGGTCGAGGTCTCGGTCGAGCCGGCCGAGGGCGGGCTGGCGGTGATGGCTAGGGTCAAGCTGAAGGGCCAGACCGGCGTGGAGATGGAGGCCCTGACAGCCGTCTCGGTGGCCTGCCTGACGATCTACGACATGCTCAAAGCGGCCGAGAAAGGCATGGTCATCGAAGCCGTGCGCCTGGTCGAGAAGACCGGCGGCAAGTCGGGCGACTGGCGGGCCGACTAGGGTTCGAGACAGGCCCGCGCCATCGCCACCAGCCGGTCGGCGCCGTCCGCGCCCGTGACGTCGATGCGCTCGAAATCCTCGCCTTCGAGACGGACGTCGGCGAACAACCCCTTGGGGTCCTCGTGGAAATGCAGGAAGGCCCGGGACTTGCGGTAGAAGGTCCCGCGCTGCTTCTCGACCAGGCCGGGCAGGGCGCGGATCCGGGCAATCAGCGGCTCCAGCCGATCCAGCGCCTGGGGACCCGCGTGCTTCATCAGGACCGCCGCGCCAGGGCCGGTTGCCCATGCCGCGTGGCCATGATCTCGCCGATCACCGCCACGGCCACCTCGAACGGGGCCTTGCCGCCCAGGTCCAGGCCGATCGGGGCGCGCAGCTTGGCCAGGTCGCGCTCGGCCACGCCCGCCGCGCGCAGGCGATCCAGCCGCTCGCCCAGCCGCCGCCGCGCGCCCAGCAGGCCGACATAGGGCGCGGCCGAGGGCAGGGCGGCCAGCAGGGCCTGGTGGTCCACCACCTCGTCGTGGCCGCAGATCGCCACGGCCGTCCAGGCGTCCAGGCCGACGGCCGCCACGGCGCTGGCGACGTCGTCCCGCCGATAGGCCACGCCCGGCAGGGGCGGCGGCGCGAGCGGACCCTTGGGCCGCACCAGGGTGGTCTGGAAGCCCGACTGCGCGCCCAGGCCCGCGACGGCCAGGGCGGTGGGGTCGCCGCCGAACACCACCAGCCGGGGCGGCGGATCGAACCGGCGGGAGAAGGCCTCGGGCCAGACCGCGACCTCGTCGGCCGCGGGCGCGCAAACCCGCCGCTCGCCGTCGGTGATCCAGACGGCCGGAAGCCGGGCCTGCGCCAGGACCAGCAGGTCGCGGGCCGCCGGGTCGTCCGGGGTGATTCGCTCGACCAGGATCTCGATCCGCGCCCCGCACAGCAGGCGGATGTCGGGCCAGGGGCTGCCCTCGCCATAGACCAGGCGCCGAGGACGGCCGTCGGCGATGCAGGCCCGGGCGTGCGCCTCGACGTCGGCCTCGATGCAGCCGCCCGACAGGAAGCCGGCTCGGCTGTCGACGCCGAACACCATCTGCGTGCCGACCGGCCGCGGCCCGCCGTCGCCGAGATCGATGATGGTCGCCAGGGCCGCCGGACCCCGCGCCAGGGCGTCCGCCAGGGCCGGCCGCATGTCGTCCGCCAGGCCGTGCAGCGGCCAGTCAGACGGCGCGGCGGAGGGCGCGGAAGACACGTCGGCGGCGGCGTGATCGGGCAGGTCCATTGCCAAGCATGTTAACGCCTCGGCAAGTTTCCAGAAACGCCTTCTTCAAACCTTGGGGCGTACGCTGACCGACATTGGTGTTCAGTCCGCACGGATTTCCATGTCGCTTTCCGTTTCCAAGCTCGGTCTCGCCGCCGCCCAGTTCGGACTGGACGGCATGAGCGCGTCGCCGCGCGCCCGATCGCCGGAAACCGAAGCTCGCGACATCCTCAGCATCGCCGCCCGCGCCCGCCTGTCGGTGCTGGACGTGTCGGGCAACTACGGCCGCGCCGAGCAGGTGCTGGGCGACCTGATCCCGCGTCCCGTGCCGTTCCGCGTCACCCTGTCGGCCGCCCGCGCCGATCGCGGTCCCGATTTCGTCGAGGCCGAGGTCCGCGCCTCGCTGCGCCGTCTGGCCCTCGAGCGCGCCGACGCCGTCATCGTCTCCTCGCCGTCGGAACTGTTCGGCCCGCACGGCGCGGCCGTCTGGGACCGCTTGGCCCGCCTGCGCGACCAGGGCCTGTTCGCCAAGATCGGCGTCGCCGCCCACGCCAGCGACGATCCGGTGGGCGTCGCCCGCCGCTTCAAGCCCGACATCCTGCAGGCGCCCGCCTCGCTGCTGGACCAGCGCCTGCTGGCCGACGGCTCGCTGCAGCGCATCGCCGGCATGGGCGTCGAGGTGCAGCTGCGCTCGATCTTCCTGAACGGCCTGCTGTTCCTGCCGCCCGACCGCGTCCCCGCCCAGCTGAAGGGGGCCTCGGGCCGCCTGTCGAAGGTGCGCCGGATGATCGCCGAGGGCCGTTCCGATCCGCTGCAGGCGGCGCTGGGCTTCGCCCTGTCGCGCGTCGAAGCCAGCGCCGTCCTCGTGGGCGTCACCTCGGCCGCCGAACTGTCGGCCGTGGTCGCCGCCGCCTCCAGCCCGCCGCCCGACCTCGACTGGGACGACATGGCCATCGACGATCCGGTGGCCCTGGACCCGCGACGTTGGGTCGCCTGACGACCGGGCGAATCGAAGCTCAGCCTCAAGGAATGAGCTGAGACATAAAGAGGGAGCCGAACGCCATGATCCTCGCCGTCGTCCAGGCCCGCATGGGCTCCAAGCGCCTGCCCGGCAAGGCCGTCGCCACCCTCCAGGGTCAACCGATGATCCTGCGCCAGCTCGAGCGGCTTCGCGCCGCCCGCCGCCTGAACAAGATCATCGTCGCCACCAGCAGCGACGCCGCCGACGACGGCCTGGCCGGCCTGGTGGTGTCGCGCGGCTACGCCGTGCATCGCGGCTCGGGCAGCGACATCCTGGACCGCATCGCCCGCTGCGCCGAGGCCGCCGGCCCGGTCAGCCACATCGTCCGCATCAAGGGCGACGCGCCGTTCGTCGATCCGGCGGTGGTGGACGAGGCCGTCCGCCTGGCCCAGGTCAGCGGCGCGGCCTACACGTCCAACCGCGTGGAGCGCACCTATCCGGCCGGCCTCGAGGTCGAGGTTGTCACCGTCGAGGCCCTGCGGATCGCCGCCGCCGAGGCCCGCGATCCCCTGGCCATGATCTCGCCGACCGCCGCCATCCGCGAACGGCCGGACCGCTTCCGCCAGGCGCACCTGAAGACCCACCGCGACTGGTCGCACTATGACTGGCGGGTGAAGACCCCGGCCGACCTGGCCTTCGCGCGCTCGATCTACGACGCGCTCTATGCGGCCGACCCGGGCTTCTCGATGCACGACGTGCTGGACCTGGTGGAGAGCCACCAGGACCTGGGCCGGTTCGCGGCCTAAAGAAAAACCCTCTCCCAGGGGGAGAGGGTTTTTGCCTACTTCCAAGCCCCGTACGGATCGACCGACGTCTTGCCCAGCGCCTCGGCCACGGCCGGGTGGGTCAGCTGGCCGTTCAGCACGTTCAGCCCCCGGGCCAGGTGGACGTTGGTCTTCAGCGCGTCCAGGCCGTGGTCGGCCAGGGCCAGGCCGAAGGGCAGGGTAGCGTTGCCCAGGGCTTCCGACGAGGTGCGCGGGGCGGCGCCGGGCATGTTGGCCACGCAGTAGTGGACGACGCCGTCGACCGTGTAGGTCGGCTCGGCGTGGGTGGTCGGATGGCTGGTCTCGAAGCAGCCGCCCTGGTCGATCGACACGTCGACCAGCACCGAACCCGGCTTCATCTTGGCCAGGTGCTCGCGCTTGACCAGCTTGGGCGCGGCGGCCCCGGCGGTCAGCACCGCGCCGATGATCACGTCGGCCTTGAGGATCTCCTCCTCCACGGCGGCGATGGTCGAATAGCGGGTCAGGATGCGGCCCTGGTAGAGGTCGTCCAGTTCGCGCATGCGCGGGATCGAGCGCTCCAGCACCACCACCTCGGCGCCCAGGCCGGCGGCCATGCGCGCGGCGTTGGAGCCGACCACGCCGCCGCCCAGCACCGCCACGCGGGCCGGGGGCACGCCGGGGACGCCGCAGAGCAGCAGGCCCATGCCGCCGTTGTGCTTGAGCAGGGTCTCGGCCGCCGAGAACACGGCGATGCGGCCGGCGACTTCCGACATCGGGGCCAGCAGCGGCAGGCCGCCCTTGGCGTCGGTCACGGTCTCGTAGGCGACGGCCGCGCAGCCCGAGGCCAGCAGGCCCTCGGTCTGGGCTGGATCGGGCGCCAGGTGGAGGTAGGTGAAGAGGATATGGCGGGGCGTCAGGCGCTCCCACTCGACCTTCTGGGGTTCCTTGACCTTGATGATCAGTTCGGCGCCCGCGAACACCGCGTCGGCGTTGGGCGCGATGGTCGCGCCGGCCTTGACGTAGAGGTCGTCGCCGTAGCCGGCCCCGAGGCCCGCGCCGGTCTGGACCAGCACCGAGTGGCCGTGACCCACATACTCGCGCACGGCGGTGGGGGTGAGGCCGACCCGGTGTTCGCCCGGTTTGATCTCGGAAGGCACTCCAACGCGCATGTTTGTCTCCTCCAAAAGACGTTTGTCGCTGGTTTACGCCTGAGCCAACGCAGGTTCCGGGGGGATTTCATGCGACGAGAACCGTGATATGCAGGAATCCATCGCCAAGGAGCCTTTGCGTTGAAGAAACCTGCGGCAAACCTCGACGCCTTCGATCGCAAGCTGCTGAACCTGCTCCAGCGGAAGGGCCGGGCCAGCTATGTGGAAATGGCCGAGGCGGTGAATCTTTCCGAGTCCGCCTGCCTGCGCCGGGTGAAGGCGCTGGAGGAGGCGGGCGTGATCGGCCGCTACGCCGCGGTGATCGACGAGCGGGCCGTGGGCCTGCCGCTCAGCGTCTTCGTCACGGTCACCCTGTCGTCCCAGGCCGAGGCGACGCTCAGCGCCTTCGAGAAGGCGATCTCGCACGTGCGCGAGGTGGCCGAGTGCTACCTGATGACCGGCGGTTCGGACTATCTGCTGCGGCTGGTGGTGTCCGACGTCGACGACCTGGAGCGGGTGCACGCCCGGGAGCTGACGCGCATCCCCGGCGTCGTGCGGGTCAGCTCGTCGATCGCCATGCGCACCGTGGTCAAACGTGTCGAATTGCCGCTCTGAGGCCGACCCAGCGTTGCGTCGTGGTTAACCCTTTCCTGCCAGGAATGGGATCGACCTAACCGCTTTGCTCGTCGGGGGATGAGATGGTTTCGAGACGTCTGCTGTTGGGCGCCCTGGGCGTCGGCCTGGCCGCGCCCGCCCTGGCCTGGGCCGAGGGCGACAATCCCGTGGCCACGCCCTCGGTGCTGAGCCGCAAGGGCCGCCGCACGCGCCGCGCCCTGAAGACCCAAGCCACGGACAAGGCCGAGCTCGACAAGGCCCTGGCCCAGGTCAAGCCGCTGGAGGACCCCAACGCCGTCGAACCGGCCGAGGTCCATCCGCCCGCCGTCAGCCCCGACGAGGCCCTGGGCCGTCTCAAGCAGGGCAACGCCATCTTCTCGCGCGGCGGCGCCAGCATCGCCCTGCCGACCACCGCCCGGATCGCCGAGCTGGCCCAGGGCCAGCGGCCGTTCGCGGTGATCGTCGGCTGCAGCGACAGCCGCACCGGCCCCGAGCTGATCTTCGACTGCAATCTGGGCGAACTGTTCGTGGTCCGCGTGGCCGGCTCGACGGTCAGCCAGGAAGGCCTGGGCTCGATCGTCTACGCCGTCGAGCACCTGGGCGCGCCGCTGGTGGTGGTGCTGGGCCACACCAAGTGCGGCGCCGTGGGCGCGGCGGTGGACGTGGTGACCAAGCATGCCGATCTGCACGGCGCCCTGCTGAACATGGTGCTGCCGATCCTGCCCGCGGTGACCGAGGCCCAGGACAAGCATCCGGCCGACCTGCAGGACGCCGCCATCCGCCAGAACGTCCGCGACGTCGCCGCCCGCCTGAAGGTGGCCGACGGGACCCTGGCCGAGAAGCTGTCCGAGGGCCGCCTGAAGATCGTCTCGGCCACCTACGACCTGGCCACCGGCGTGGTGGCGTTCGACGCATAACTTGTTCGGCCGATCCCGTTGACCCCTTGCCCGGCTTAGGTTCAAGTCTCCCGACACGCTAAAGTTGGGGAGATCTGGGATGTCGACGGACGAGACTCCGCCCGAAGGCGGTCGCGGCGCCCCCTCTTCCTGGTCCGATCGTTGGGAAGCCCTCAAGAACAGGATCCCGCCCCAGCTGAAATCCCCGCTGGTCGCCGTGGGCGCGGCGGCCCTGGTCGTCGGTTTCGGCGGCGGCTTCGCCGTGGGCAAGGTCGCTGACCTCGGCTGGTTCGGCCACAAGTCGGCGGTCACCGCCGAGGCGCCCAAGGGCCAGGCTTGGTCGCTGTTTGGCAAGCCGCGCGACAGGAACGCCCCGCGTCGCGGGATCCCCAAGCCCGAGGGCTTCGCCGTCTGGCAGAGCCGCATCGACAGCTCCGGCGCCGAGCCCATGGCCTGCGTGCGGATGAGCAAGCCGTTGGACCCGTCCAAGGCCTATGCCGACTTCGTGCTGATCTCGCCCGACCTGAGCCGCCAGCCGGCCGTGCGGGTCAAGGACGACGAGCTGTGCATCGGCGGTGTCGGCTTCACCGACCATCGCGTCACCCTGCTCAAGGGCCTGCCCGGCAAGGGCGGCGAGACCCTGGCCGCCAACGCCGACGTAGATTTCACGTTTGGTGAAAAGCCTCCGTATGTCGGCTTCGCGGGCGACGGCGTGATCCTGCCGCGCGAGGAATCCGACGGCGTGGCCCTGGAGACGATGAACGTCTCCAAGCTGGCCATCGAGGTCTGGCGCGTGTCGGACCGCAACCTGGTGCGCAAGTCGATCAGCGCCCCCGACCCGACCGGCGAGGGCGACTGGAACAGCGACTACGGCGACGACAGCCCCAACGACGAGGGCCGCCAGGTCTGGAAGGGCGTGATCAATGTGGACGGCGCGGCCGGCCAGAAGGCCACGACCGTCTTCCCGCTGGGCGCGGTACTCAAGGAGATGAAGCCCGGCGGCTATGTGATCAAGGCGCGCGACGCCTCGGGCGGCCGCGATCCGGACGGCGAGGGCGACCCGTCGCCGGCCCAGGCCCGCCGCTGGATCATGTTCACCGACATGGCCCTGATCGGCTACGACGGCGCCGAATCCCTGGACGTGGTGGTCCGCTCGCTGAAGACCGCCAAGACGGTGTCGGGCGTGCGCGTGGCGCTGGTGGCCAAGGACGGCGAGGACCTGGCCGTGGCCAAGACCGACGCCGACGGCCGCGCCCGCTTCGCCCACGCCCTGCTCGAAGGCGATGGCGCGGCGCGGGCCAAGATGGTCATGGCCTATGGCGACCAGGGCGACCTGGCGGTGCTGGACCTGGACCGCTCGCCGGTCGACCTGTCCAAGCAGGGCGTCGGCGGCCGCACCGAGTCCGACGGCGGCCGGGCGCTCTCCACCGACATCGACGGCTATCTCTACGCCGACCGCGGCATCTATCGCCCGGGCGAGACCGTGCACCTGACGGCCATGGTCCGCGATCGCCTCGCCAAGGCGGTCAACGACCGCAAAGGCTATATTCTCGTGAAGCGCCCTTCGGGCGTGGAGTTCAAGCGCTATCCGTTCAGCCGCGCCGACGCCGGCGCGGTGCTGGCCGACATCGCCCTGCCGAGAAGCGCGCCGCGCGGCCGGTGGTCGGCGGTGCTGAAGATGGAGGGCAGCGACGCCGAGGCCGGTTCGCTGAGCTTCAGCGTCGAGGACTTCGCGCCGCAGCGCCTGGCGGTCACCGCCACGGGCCAGGACTCCGTGCCGGTCGCGGCCGGCCAGGAGCGCAAGATCGACGTCTCGGCCCGCTTCCTCTACGGCGCGCCGGGCGCGGGCCTGCAGACGCAAGGCGAGGCGCGGCTGCGGCTCGATAGCGACCCCTTCCCGCAATACAAGGACTTCGAGTGGGGCGACGACCTGACGCCCTTCGACGAGAAGTTCATCGAGCTGGGCACCACCGTCACCGACGGCGACGGCCACGCGATCCTCAACCTCGGCACCACCGAAGCCGGCGACACCGCCCAGCCGCTGGTGGCGGCGGTGACCGCCTCCGTGTTCGAGCCCGGCGGCCGTCCGGTCCGCGAAGGGCTGGAGCTGAAGGTGCGCGGCAAGCCCGTCTACTACGGCGTCAAGGTCGAGCAGGGCGACGCCGGGCGCGGCGATCCGCCGGTCAGCCTGGAGATGATCGCGGTCAACGCCGCCGGAGCCCGCATCGCCTCGACGGCGACCTACACCCTGATCAGCGAGAACTGGAACTACGACTGGTTCCAGCAGGACGGCCGCTGGCAGTGGCGGCGCACCAGCCGCGACGCGGTGGTGGCCAAGGCCACGGTCAATATCGGGGCCGGGGCGCCCGCGCGCTTCAACCGCCGCCTGGGCTGGGGCGATTACCGCCTGGTGGTCGAGGGGCCGGACGGCGCCAAGACGGTGACCAAGTTCTCGTCGGGCTGGGGTTCGCCGGCCAAGGAGGGCGAGGCGCCCGACTTCGTCCGCGTCAGCGCCGGGACCAAGGCCTACGCCCAGGGCGACACGGTGGAGATCACCCTGAAGTCGCCCTACGCCGGCCAGGCCCAGGTCGCCGTCGCTACGGATCGCCTGATCGATTTCAAGACCCTCAGCGTCGGCGAGAACGGCACGACCGTGCGGCTGAAGACCTCGGCCGCCTGGGGCGGCGGGGCCTATGTGATGGTCACGGTGATCCAGCCGCGCGACCCGGTCAGCTCGCCCAAGCCCAAGCGGGCCCTGGGCCTGATCTATGTCCCGCTGGACCCCAAGGGCCGCAAGCTGACGGTCGACATCGGCACGCCGGTGAAGCTGGACTCCAAGGCCCCGGTCGACGTGCCGATCAAGGTCAACGGCCTGGGCTTCGGCCAGAAGGCCAAGGTGACGATCGCGGCGGTGGACGAGGGCATCCTGCGCCTGACCCGCCAGGACAGCCCCGACCCGGCCAAGTGGTACTTCGGCAAGCGGGCCCTGACCCTGAACTATCGCGACGACTACGGCCGCCTGCTGGACCCGAACATGGGCGCCCCGGCCAACGTCAATTTCGGCGCCGACGAGCTGGGCGGCGAGGGGCTGACGGTGACGCCGATCAAGACCGTGGCCCTGTGGTCGGGCGTGGTCGAGACCGGCCTGGACGGCAAGGCGGTGGTCAAGCTGCCGGCGGCCGACTTCAACGGCGAGCTGCGGATCATGGCCGTGGCCTGGACCGACAGCGCCGTCGGCTCGGGCTCGAAAGCCATGACCGTGCGCCAGCCGGTGGTGGCCGACCTGAACCTGCCGCGCTTCCTGGCCCCCGGCGACAAGCCGATGGCGACGCTGGAGCTGCATAACGTGGAGGGCAAGGCCGGGGCCTATACGGTCGAGGCCAACGCCACCAACGGCATCGCCGTGGCCTTCCGGAAGGTGATCACCCTGGTCCTGGGCCAGCGGATCGCCGAGAAGATCCCGTTCCTGGCGCCCAACGTCACCGGCATCGGCAAGGTCGGTTTCAAGGTGGCCGGACCCGGCTTCCAGACGGCCAAGGACTATCCGATCCAGACCCGCCTGGGCTGGGGCGACGTGGTGCGCACCACCACCGAGCTGCAGCAGCCGGGCATGAGCTACACGCCCGACGCCCAGCTGCTGTCGGGCCTGGCGGCCGGCGACATCACCCTGCAGGTCAGCTACTCGCCGTTCCGGGGCTTCGACCCGTCGGCGATCGCGGTGGCCCTGCAGCGCTACCCGTACGGCTGCACCGAGCAGATGGTCTCGACCGCCTATCCGCTGCTGTACGCCCAGAGCCTGTCCAGCGACCCCAAGCTCAAGCGGAACCCGGCGATCCTGTCGGCGGCGGTGGGCAAGCTGCTGGACCGCCAGACCCTGGACGGGGCCTTCGGCCTGTGGCGGGTGGGCGACGGCGAGGCCGACGCCTGGCTGGGCGCCTACGCCACCGACTTCCTGGTCGAGGCCAAGGCCCAGGGGATCGCCGTGCCGGACGAGGCGATGGACAAGGCGCTGAACGCCATGCGCCAGATCAGCCGTCCCGACGGCTGGAGCTCGGTCTCCTACCGGCTGGAATATCCCGAATGGTGGGGCCGCACGCCCGACGACTCCAAGAAGGCCACCGAGCGCATGCGCCGGCGCGCCTCGGCCTACGCCCTCTATGTGATGGCCAAGGCCGGCCGCGGCGACCTGGCGCGGCTGCGCTGGTGGCACGACGTGCAGATGAAGGACGAGGACCAGCCCCTAGCCAAGGCCCAGGTGGCGGCCGGCCTGGCCCTGATGGGCGACCAGGCCCGGGCCCGCTCGGCCATGCGCCAGGCGGTCAAGTCGCTGGGCTGGCGCGACGACAGCGACTGGTACCAGAGCCCCCTGCGCGACGTGGCCGCGGTGACCGCCCTGGCGGTCCAGGCCGGCCAGGGCGACATCGCCCGCCAGCTGCAGGGCCGCCTGGAGAACGTGGTCCGGGACCCCGACGCCCTGAACACCCAGGAGCAGGCGGCGGTGCTGTCGGCGGCCTACCAGCTGCTGAAGGCGGCCGGTCCGATCGCCATCGACGCCCAAGGCGCCACCGCGCTGCCTCCGGCCGGCGGCGCGCCGCGCTGGGCGGTGGGCAAGCTGTCCGACGCGCACTTCACCAACAAGGGCAAGGGCGCGCTGTGGCGGACGGTCAGCGTGCGCGGCACGCCGGTCGCCGCCCCCGGTGCGGCGGCCAACGGCCTGTCGGTGTCCAAGCGGCTGTTCTCGATGAGCGGCGGCGCGATCGATCCCAGCCAGATCCACCAGGGCGACCGGGTGATCGTGCTGGTCACCGGCCGGTCGATGCAGGCCCGCTCGACCGCCCTGGTGGTCGACGACGCCCTGCCGGCCGGCTTCGAGATCGAGACCACCCTGGGCGCCGACGACGCCCAGAACGGGCCGTTCAAGTTCCTGGGCGAACTGACCAACCCCGACGTCCAGGAAAGCCGCGACGACCGCTACATCGCCGCGCTGGATCTGGGCGGCGAGAAGCCGTTCGCCATGGCCTATGTGGCGCGGGCCGTGACGCCGGGCGAGTTCTTCCTGCCCGGGGCCGTGGCCAAGGACATGTACCGGCCCAGCCTGAACGCGCGGTCGGAGGCCGGGCGGATCATCGTGGCGCCGGGAGGATAAGGGATTGATACTTGCCCCCACCTGACGGCTTCGCCGTCTGTCCGCCCCCGTAGGGGGCGGAGGCCGAAAGCATCGCGCGCTTCTCCCCCCTATGGGGGAAGACGACCGCGAAGCGGTCCGTAGGGGGCAAGTGTTCGCCGCGATGTATTTCCGATGATCACCATCCCCCGCCTCACCCGCGTCCTGGTCGCCTTCATGGCGCTCCAGGTCGTGCTGTTCGCCCTGGGCGCGGCCTTCCCGCCGGACATGGCCCGCGCCCGGCGCTCGTCGCCCGTGGTGCTGGACCATCGCGGCGCCTGGCTGCGGGCCCTGCCGGTCGAGGACGGGCGCTGGCGGGTGCGGGCGGATCTCCAGCGCACCGACCCGACCTTTCAAAAGCGCCTGATCGCCGTCGAGGACGCCCGGTTCCGCCGGCACCTGGGCGTCGATCCCCTGGCCCTGGTCCGGGCGATCGGCTCGGCGGTGGTCCACGGCCACGCCACCTCGGGGGCCTCGACCCTGACCATGCAGACCGCGCGTCTGCTCGAGCCCCGGCCGCGCAACCTCCCCTCCAAGCTGATCGAGATGGTCCGCGCCGCCCAGCTGGAGGCCCGGCTGACCAAGGACGAGACCCTGGCCCTCTACCTGACCCTGGCGCCCTACGGCGGGAATCTGGAGGGGGTGCGGGCGGCCAGCCTGGCCTATTTCGGCCATGAGCCGACCAGCCTGACCGACGGCGAGCAGGCCCTGCTGATCGCCCTGCCGCAGTCGCCCGAGGCGCGCCGCCCCGACCGTCATCCCGAGGCCGCTCGGGCGGCTCGCCGCGCGGTGCTGGACAAGATGGTTCGCGCCCACGTCCTGACCGAAGCCGCCGCCGCCGAGGCCGACGCCGAGCCCCTGCCCAGGCGCGCGCCGTTCCCGGCCCTGGCCTGGCACGCGGCGGGCGAGCTGGCCCTGGCGGCGCCCCCCGGCCAGCCCAGCGTGGTCTCGACGATCGACGCCGATCTGCAGACCCGGCTGGAGCCGATGGCCGCCGCCGTGGCCGCCGCCCAGGGTCCTGACGTCACCGCCGCCATCCTGGTGGTCCAGATCAAGGGCCGCGCCGTGCGGGCCCTGGTCGGCTCGGCGGGGCGCGACCGGCCCGGCGGCTGGATCGACCTGACCCGCGCCGTGCGCTCGCCGGGTTCGGCCCTGAAGCCCTTCATCTACGCCTTCGCCTTCGACGACGGGGCCCTGGCGCCGGACACCCAGATCGACGACGCCGCCACCCGCTTCGCCGACTACCAGCCCGAGAACTTCGACCACGTCTTCCACGACAAGGTCACCGCCCGCGAGGCCCTGGCCTATTCGCTGAACGTGCCGGCCGTGGCCACCCTGGAGAAGATCGGCCCCGACGCCTTCGCCGCCCGGCTGGAGAGCGGGGGCGTGAAGCTGGTGCGGCCCAAGACGGCGATCAAGGCCTCGGGCCTGGCCCTGGCCCTGGGCGGGGCGGGGATCACGCCGCGCGACATGGCCGTGCTCTACGCCGCCCTCGGCGACGGCGGAGCGGCCAAGCCCCTGGCCTTCACCGAGGCCGAGGCCAAGGCGCACGAGCGCATGGGCGGGACCCGCATCGTCCGGCCCGAGGCCGCCGCCCAGGTGCTGGACATCCTGCGCGAGGCCCCGGCCCCGCGCGGCCGGGCGCCCTCGGCCCTGACCCGGGGCGGACCGGCGATGGCCTTCAAGACCGGCACCTCGTATGGCTTCCGCGACGCCGTGGCGGCGGGGGTGGTCGGCGGCTACGCCATCATCGTCTGGACGGGTCGGGCCGACGGCGGGGCGCGCGGCGGCCTGACCGGCCGCGACGCGGCCCTGCCCCTGCTGTTCGACGTCGCCGACGTCATCGACGCCCCGACGATCGCGCCCCGGCCCATCGCCCCCAAGGCCGCGCCGGGCGCCCTGCAGCGCCTGCGGCAGGCGTCCGAAGGCCCCCGCCTGATCTTCCCGCCCGACGGGGCGACCGTGCAGGTCGACAGCGTTGGCGCCGGCTCGCGCGGCCTGGTCATGGCGGCGGGCGGCGAGGACCTGACCTGGTACGTGGCCGGCGCGCCCCTGTCGGCCGACCCGGTCAGCGGCAAGGTGATCTGGCGACCGGCCGCGCCGGGCTTCTACCGGCTGAAGGTGGTGGACGGGCAGGGCCGCGCGGCCTCGGCGCGGGTGCGGATCAAGGCGCCGACCGGCTGAAAGTTGCCATTTGGCAGCCTATTTGCTATATTCTGCCAAAGAGGTAATCCCCATGTCCCTCGTCACCCTGGTCGACACCGAACCGAAGGCCTTCGCGCCCGAGCCGATCTCGGACGCCGAGGGCGCCGCCATGTTCCGCGCCGCGGTCAACCTGCTGAAGCTGTGGGGCGTGACCGACGACGAGGCCGCCGTGCTGCTGGACCAGCCGGTGCGCACCTATCGCCGCTGGAAGGCCGGCGAGATCGGGCGGATCAACCGCGACGGCAAGGCCCGGCTTTCGAACCTGATGGGCGTCCACAAGGCCTTGCGGCTGATCTTCCAGGAGCCCCAGCGCGGCTACGCCTGGATCAAGGCCCCCAACGCCGCGTTCGGCGGTCGCTCGGCCCTGCAGGTGATGCTGGGCGGCGAGCTGACCGACCTGATGCGGGTGCGCCGCTATCTGGACGCCGAGCGCGGGGCCTGGTGATCGATCCGCAGGCCATCCCGCGCGCGCCGGTGTCCTGGCGCGGGGCGGTCCGCATCATCCGCAGCGCCTGGCCGCCGATCGACCTGTTCGAGGACATCGCCGATCCCGCCGACTGGCCGCTGCTGATCGCCGCCGAGCAGAAGACCAATCCGCGCCTGATGGAGACGATCGGCAATCTCGACCTCGTGCCCCAGGACCGCTGGGTGGCGGGCGCGGGGGCCAGCTACCTGATGGCGCCGTTCACCCATGTCAGCCCCGACCGGCCCAGCCGGTTCAGCGCCGGGGCGTACGGGGTGCTGTACGTCGCCGACCGCTTCGAGATCGCCCTGTCGGAGACGATCCACCACCACGGCGTGTTCATGGCCGCCACCGCCCAGGCGCCGGGCTGGACCTCGCAGTTCCGCGAGATCGTGCTGGACGTGCGCGGCGCGCTGCATGACCTGCGTGGCGGGGATTTGGCCTTCGCCCCGGCGCTCGATCCCGACAACTACGCCGCCGGTCAGGCCCTCGGTGCGGGCTTGCGCGCGGCCGGTTCGGAGGGGGTGGTCTATCCCAGCCAGCGCCATCCGGGCGGCCAGTGCGTGGGCCTGTTCTATCCGGACCTGGCCGCGAACCCCGTGCAAGGCCGCCACCTGGACTACCACTGGGATGGCGTCCGCGTGGACCTGATCCGCGAGCCGGCGACGGGGAAGGTGTTCCGGGTGGAGACGGCGAGCGGCCACTGACGAACACAACCCTTGCGGTTTCGGCCCGGGCGCGTAGTGTAATTTACATGCGTAATCAAATCTACCGCTCCATCGTCGCCGCCACGCTGGGTCTCGGCGTCTTCCTGGCCGGCGCCGCCCGGGCGGGCACGGTCGAGACACGCACCCCCTTCGGCAGGATCGAGATGGTCGAGGAGGTGCGCAGGCGCGATCCGGGCGAGCCGCCGATCATGCATGTGGCGACAGAATGGACGAGGCTGCACCTGCGCTGGCGCTCGCTGGACGGCGTGGTCGCCCTCGACGTTGTGGACGACGGGTGGAGGATCAAGGCCAATATCGAGGTGAGGATCGGACAGGCGTCCTGTCTGTCGAGCGCCGACTACCTGCAATACAGCGGGGTGGCGGGCGAATACGACATCGCAGGCGAGGTCCGCGCCCTGATCGCGAGGCTTCCCACGAGCGGATGCGCCTTCTTCTCCCGCGAGGCCTCGGCGGGTTACGTCCGGACGCTGGCGGACGGCGTCCATGACTTCGCCGTCGCCGAGGACGGTCTCCGGGCGCGGGCGGGCGACCTCTTCAAACGGCCCCCGACCCGCTGCCTGGCGCCGCTACCGTCGCCGCGTCCGAAGAAGGGCCAGCCGGAGATCTTCATGGCCCTCGACCCCTTCGAACTCCCGCCTTGCCGGAAGGTGGGCTGACCGCCTCAGCAGGGCCCGCCGACCGCCTTCTGGTAGTCCTCGAGGCTGGAGATCCCGACCTCCAGGTCGGTCACCAGGCCGTTGGACAGCGAATAGACCCAGCCGTGCACCGACAGGGTCTGGCCGCGCGCCCAGGCGTCCTGGACGAAGACGTCGGCGGCGACGTTGCGCACCTGGCGGGCGACGTTCAGCTCGCACAGGCGGTTGAGCATCGACTTCTCGTCGCCGATGGCGTCGAGCTCGTGCTTGTGCTCGGCATGGACCTCGCGGATCGGGTGCAGCCAGTGGTCGACCAGGCCCCGGCGCTTGCCGTCGATGGCCGCCGCCACGCCGCCGCAGCCGTAGTGGCCCACGACCATGATGTGCTTGACCTTCAGCACGTCGACCGCGAACTGCAGCACCGACAGGTAGTTGGCGTCCTGCGGCGGGGCCAGGTTGGCGACGTTGCGGTGCACGAACAGCTCGCCCGGGTCCAGGCCGACGATCTCGTTGGCCGGCACGCGGCTGTCGCTGCAGCCGATCCACAGGTATTCGGGGCTCTGCTGGCCTTCCAGGCGCTTGAAGAACTGGGGGTCGGCCTCGGTCTTGCGCAGCGACCAGGCCAGGTTGTTGCTCTTCAGGTCTTCAAGCATGGATGGCGTCCGGCTGTTGGTTGGGGTGGGCGGCGACGAAGGCCGGGTGTTCGAGGGCGCGGGCGGCGACCGCGCGCAGGGCGGGGAAGGGCGTCAGGTCGGTCTTGAACCGCTCGGCGTTGTAGACCTGGGGGACCAGGCAGCAATCGACCAGGCCGGGCGTGTCGCCGAAGGCGTACTGGCCGCCGTGTTCGATGATCATCGCCTCCAGGGCCTGGAAGCCGTCGATGATCCAGCGCTGGATCCAGGCCTCGCGGCCGGGCTCGTCGACGCCCAGGCCGGTCAGGGCCCGCAGGATGCGCAGGTTGTTCACCGGGTGGATGTCGCAGGCGACGACCTGGGCCATGGCCCGGGCGTGGGCGCGGGCCAGCGGGTCGGCCGGCAGCAGGGCCGGTTCGGGCCGGACCTCGTCCAGCCACTCCAGGATGGCCAGGCTCTGGGTCAGGACCTGGCCGTCGACCACCAGGGTCGGCACCAGCTTCTGCGGATTGAGCGTCGCGAAGGCCGGGCTCTGGTGCTGGTTCTCGACCAGGCTCACGGGCGCGGTCGCGTAGGCCAGGCCCTTGAGGTTCAGGCCGATCCGCACCCGGTAGGCGGCGCTGGATCGCCAGGCGCCGTGCAGGACGAGCTTCATCGCCGCGCTCCTAGACGAGGGTGAAGGTCAGCCGACCGACGCCCTCGACGGCGCCCTCGACCCGGTCGCCCCGGCCGATGGCGGCCACGCCCTCGGGGGTGCCGGTGAAGATCAGGTCGCCGGCGGCCAGGGTCCACAGCTTGGAGGCCTCGGCGATGATCTCGGGGAGGGTCCAGATCATGTCGGCGATCTGGCCGGCCTGGCGCGGCTGGCCGTTGACGGTCAGGGTGATCGCGCCGTCGGGCTTGGCCTGGGCGGCCGGGACGATGGCGCTGATCGGCGCGCTGGCGTCGAAACCCTTGGCGGCGTCCCAGGGATGGCTCTTGGCCTTGGCGGCGGCCTGCAGGTCTCGGCGGGTCAGGTCGACCCCGACCGCGTAGCCGAACACGTGGGACAGGGCCTCCTCGACCGCGATGTTCGCGCCGCCCGACTTCAGCGCGACCACCAGCTCGATCTCGTGGTGCAGGTCGTGGGTGGCGACCGGGTAGGGGACCTTGTCGCCCGTCACCACCGCGTCGGCGGGCTTGGCGAAGAAGAACGGCGGGTCGCGCGTGTCGGCCCCCATCTCGCGGGCGTGGGCCGCGTAGTTGCGGCCGACGCAGAGGATCCGGCGGACGGGGAAGACGGAGTCGCTCCCTTCGACCGGAACCGTGGATTGGGCGGGCGGGGGGAAGGCGAAGTGCGTCATGGCGCCTGATTAGACCCAAACCCGCTTCGCCAAAAGTCACCTTCGCGAGGACATGATCCTGCAACACGCCGGCCATGGGATGTGTCTAAACGTTCTTTCACTTGCCCCGACCTGCGACGACAAGGCATGACGGGTAGGCAATTGTGGCGAAAACCCGCCATGTCGACGTCGAAGGGGCCCGGGACCGACGATGCTGATCATCGAGAACCTGACTCACGTCTACGCCAACGGCGTGAAGGCCCTCGACGAGGTCAACCTGACGATACCTGGCGGCATGTATGGCCTGCTGGGTCCGAACGGCGCCGGCAAGTCGACCCTGATGCGCACGGTCGCCACCCTGCAGGCCCCCACCTCGGGCCATATCCGCTTCGGCGACATCGATGTGCTGAAGTCGCCCGACCAGCTGCGCCGCACCCTGGGCTACCTGCCGCAGGACTTCGGCGTCTATCCGCGCGTCAGCGCCTACGACATGCTCGACCACATGGCCGTGCTGAAGGGGATCGCCGACGGCAAGGACCGCAAGGCGGTGGTCGAGAGCCTGCTCAACCAGGTCAATCTGTGGGACGTGCGCAAGAAGGCCATCGCCGGCTTCTCGGGCGGCATGCGCCAGCGGTTCGGCATCGCCCAGGCCCTGATCGGCGACCCGCGGCTGATCATCGTCGACGAGCCCACCGCCGGCCTCGACCCGGAAGAGCGCAACCGCTTCCTGAACCTGTTGGCCGAGATCGGCGAGAACGTGGTGGTGATCCTGTCCACCCACATCGTCGAGGACGTTTCAGACCTGTGCCAGGCTATGGCGATCATCTGCAACGGCCGGATCGTCAAGGAGGGCGCGCCCGCCGACCTGGTGCGCCAGCTGGACGGCCGCATCTGGAAGAAGGTCATCGACAAGACCGAGCTCGAGGCCGCCAAGGACCGCTATCAGGTGATCTCCACCCGCCTGCTGGGCGGCCGCACGGTGATCCACGTCCTGGCCGACCAGGATCCGGGGGCCGGCTTCACCTCGGTCGAGGGCGGGTTGGAGGACGTCTACTTCTCCACCCTGTCCAACACCCGTCGCGCGGCCTGAGGGCGTCTCGATGTTTGGCAAGATCGCGGGCTTCGAACTCCGCTACCAGCTGAAGTCGCCGGTCTTCTGGGTGGTGGCGGTCATCTTCTTCCTGCTGGCCTTCGCCATCACCACGGTCAGCAACTTCTCGATCGGCCTTGGGCCCAGCGACCACCGCAACGGCCCCTACGCCCTGGCCCAGGCCTGCATCGTCTTCTCGCTGTTCTACATGTTCGTGACCACGGCCTTCGTGTCGAACGTGGTGGTGCGCGACGACGAGACGGGCTTCGGGCCCATCCTGCGGGCCACGCGCCTGACCAAGTTCGATTATCTGTACGGCCGCTTCACGGGGGCGCTGCTGGCCGCGGCGATCTCGTTCCTGGTGGTGCCGGCGGCCATCTGGCTGGGCTCGCACATGCCGTGGGTCGACAGCGAGCTGCTGGGCCCCAACCGCTGGGACGCGTACCTCTTCGCCTACGGCGTGGTGGCGCTGCCGACCCTGCTGCTGACCTCGACCATGTTCTTCGCCCTGGCCACGGTGACCCGGTCGATGATGTGGACCTATGTCGGGGTGATCGCCTTCCTGGTGGTCTGGGTGGTGGCCAACATCGCCCTGAACAAGCCGGAGTTCGAGCACGCCGTGGCCCTGTGGGAGCCGCTGGGCGGCTCCGCCTACGGCCTGATCAGCAAGTACTGGACGGTCAGCGAGCGCAACACGGTGGTCCCGCCCCTGGACGGGGTGCTGCTGTTCAACCGCGTCTTCGTCCTGGCGCTGTCGGCCGTCTTCCTGGTGGCGGCGCATTTCGGCTTCCGCCTGCAGTCGCCCGAGCTGTCGGGCAAGGCGCGCAAGGCCCGTCGCCGCCAGAAGCGGGCCGAGGCCGCGGCCGAGACGGCTCCGGCGACCCTGGCCGGCCCGGTCCTGCCCCGCTTCGACGGCCGCTGGGCCTGGGCCCAGCTGGTGGCCCGCACCCGGCTGGACATGGGCCAGGTGTTCAAGAGCCCGGCCTATTTCGTCCTGCTGGCCCTGGGCCTGTTCAACGCCGCCGGTTCGCTGTGGTTCGCCACCGACGACACCGGCTACGGCGGGTCGATCTATCCGCTGACCCGGATGCTGCTGAACCCGCTGATCGGCTCGTTCACCCTGATCCCGGTGATCATCTCGATCTACTACGCCGGCGAGCTGGTCTGGCGCGAGCGCGACCGCAAGACCCACGAGATCATCGACTCCACGCCCGTCGCCGACTGGGCCTTCGTCGCGCCCAAGGTGGCGGCGATCTCACTGGTGCTGATCTCGACCCTGCTGGTCAGCGTGCTGGCTGCGGTGATCAGCCAGGCGGCCCACGGCTATTTCGGCTTCGAGTTCGACAAGTACCTGCTGTGGTACGTCGCGCCGATGTCGGTGAGCCTGGTGCTGACGGCCGTGCTGGCGGTGTTCCTGCAGGTGCTGAGCCCCCACAAGTTCGTCGGCTGGGGCCTGATGGTGCTCTACATCGTGGCCGGCATGACCTTCTCGAACCTCGGCTGGGAGCACCGCCTCTACAACTACGGCGGCGGCGGTCTGGTGGGGCCGATGGTCCCGACCTCCGACATCAACCGCCTGGGCAAGTTCTGGATCGGCGCCTGGTGGGTGCGGGTCTACTGGAGCGCCTTCGCCGCCGGACTGGTGGTGCTGGCCTACGCCCTCTGGCGACGCGGGACCGAGACCCGCCTGTGGCCGCGCCTGCGCCGCCTGCCCCAGCGCCTGACCGGCAAGGCCGGCCTGACCTTCTCGGCCGCCATCGTGGTGTTCGTGGCCTGCGGCGCGTTCATCTACGTCAACACCAACGTCTGGAACCCCTACCGCACCCGCATCGACAACGAGAAGTGGCAGGCCGACTACGAGAAGACCCTGCTGCGGTTCGAGAACACGCCGCAGCCGAAGATCGTGGCGATGAAGCTGGACGTCGACCTCTATCCGCACGATCCGCGCATCGACACCAAGGGCGTCTACACCCTGGAGAACCGCAGCGGCCAGACGCTGAAGGAGATCCACGTCCGCTTCGACCGCGACCTGAAGGTCAAGGGGCTGTCGATCGAAGGGGCCCGCTCCAAGCAGACCTTCGACCGCTTCAACTACCGGATCTTCGCGTTCGACACGCCGATGAAGCCCGGCGAGCGACGGATGATGAGCTTCATCACCGAGCGCGCCCAGAAGGGCTTCCGCAACCGGGGCGACGACACCCGCGTGGTCGACAACGGGACCTTCATCGACAACACCGAGATCGCGCCGATGCTGGGCATGAGCCGCGACGGCCTGCTGCAGGACCGCGCCAAGCGCCGCAAGTACGGCCTGCCGCCCGAGCGCCGCATGCCCAAGCTGGGCGACATCGCCAGCCGCCAGTTCAACGGCCTGCGCCACGACGCCGACTTCGTGTCGTCCGACATCACCGTCACCACCGACGCCGACCAGACCCCGATCGCGCCGGGCTACGAGGTGTCCAACCAGGTCCAGGGCGACCGGCGCACCGCGCGGTTCGTGACCGAGGCCCCGATCCTGCCCTATCTGTCGATCCAGTCGGCCCGCTACGCCGTGGCCCGCGACCGCTACAAGGGCGTGGACCTGGCGATCTATTACGACCCGCACCATCCGTGGAACATCGAGCGGATGAAGACCGGGATGAAGGCCTCGCTCGACTACTACCAGGCCAATTTCAGCCCCTACCAGTTCCGCCAGCTGCGGTTCCAGGAGTTCCCGGGCTACGCCGATTTCGCCCAGTCGTTCGCCAACACCATCCCGTGGTCGGAGAATCTGTTCTTCATCGCCAAGTACGACGATCCCGAGAAGATCGACATGGTCACCTATGTCGGCGCCCACGAGATCGGCCACCAGTGGTGGGCCCACCAGGTGATCGGCGCCGACCAGCAGGGCGTCACCATGCTGAGCGAGACCTTCTCGCAGTACTCGGCGCTGATGGTCATGAAGCGGATGTACGGCGAGGCCCAGATCCGCAAGTTCCTGAAGTTCGAGCTGAACAGTTACCTGCGCGCCCGCGGCGGCGACCCGCTGGAGGAACAGCCCCTGGCCCGGGTCGAGAACCAGCCGTACATCCACTACCGCAAGGGCTCGCTGGTCATGTACCGGCTGCAGCACGAGGTGGGCGAGGACACGGTCAACCGGGCCCTGCGCAAGCTGATCGCCGACCACGCCTTCAAGGGCGCGCCCTATCCGACCACCCTGGACTTCCTGGCCGCCCTGCGCGCCGAGGTCCCCGCCGACAAGCAGGGCCTGATCACCGACCTGTTCGAGAAGATCACCCTCTACGACCTGAAGACCAAGACGGCGACCACCCGCAAGCTGGCCGACGGCCGCTTCGAGACCACCCTGACGATCGAGGCCAAGAAGCTGTACGCCCAGGGCCGCGGCCAGGAGAGCGCCGCGCCGCTGGATGAGGTGATGGATGTCGGCCTGTTCTCGATGGAGCCGGGCAAGAAGGGCTTCGCCCCCGACAAGGTGCTGGCCTTCGAGCGGCGGCGGATCAAGTCGGGGACCCAGACCCTGACCTTCGTCACCAAGGCCGCGCCCCGCAACGCGGGGGTCGACCCCTACAACTTCGTCATCGACCGCAACGGCGACGACAACGTCGCCAAGGTCCAGATGCGATGAGCGGCGACGGGCCGAGCGCGGAGGCCCTGAGGCTGGACGCGGCGGCACTGAACGCCTTCCTGGCCAAGGCCTTCCCGGAGGCCGGGCCTTATCTTCCGGTGGTGCTGGAGGCCGAGCCGGGGCGGGTGCTGATGCGCCAGGCCTTCGCCAGCCGGGCCCTGCGGCCGGGCGGGCTGATCTCGGGGCCGACCCAGATGGGCATGGCCGACTCGGCGGCCTATGCGGTGATCCTGGCCCATATCGGCGAGGTGGCCATGGCCGTGACCTCGTCCCTGACCATCCACTTTCTGCGCGGGGCCAAGCCGGGCGACCTCTACGCCGAGGGGACCCTGCTCAAGCTGGGCCGGCGCATCGCCACGGTCGATGTGCTGATCTGGTCGGAATCGCGCGAGCGAGCCGCCGCCAGGGCGACGGTCACCTACGCGATTCCGTAGAGGGACGGAGCGCGCTTTCGCGCGCTCCGAGACAGGCTTTCGTTAGTTCACGAAGCCCTTCTTCAGGCCTTCGGCCATGTTCAGGTGCTCCTGCACGGCCGGGGCCGTGGCGGCGGCGAACGCCTTGATGGCGGCGGTGTCGCCGTCCTGGGCGTAGCGCTGCAGCAGGTTCAGGGCCGCCTGGTGGGCGTCGACCTGGCTGTCGGCGTACTTCTTGTCGAAGTCCTTGTCGTCGGCCTTGGTCAGGTCGTCGAGCTTGCCCTGCAGGTCTTCGGGCAGGGCGGTCGGCGGCGTGATGGCGGCGCCCGAGGCGGCGATGGCGGCCTTCAGGTCCTCGGTGGTCTTGGTGTGGGCCTTTTCCATCTTGGCGGCGAAGGCCTTGACCTCGGCGTTGGTCGAGCGCTTGGCGGCCAGCTTGGCGGCTTCGATCTCGAACATGTCGCTGGCGGCGGCCTTGGCGACGAACACGTCGGCCTTGGTCTCGTCCGACGGGGTCGGGACGGTGGCCGACGGGTTGGCGTCCGGGGTCGCGGCCTGTTCGGCCGGGGTGGCGGCGCCCTTGGTCTCGTCGGGTTTCTGGTTGCAGGCCGCGACGCTGAGGGCCGCGATGGCGGCGCCGACGATGAGAAGCTTACGGGTCATGGCTTTCTTTCCCTGCGCGTTTTTCTAGAACGTTGAGTGTCCGGAGGCGCCGCGCTTGCGCCGAGGCATAGAAAACTTCACGTCGCCGTGATGGTTCCGTGAGCGCCCGCGGGGCGGAAAAGGGGAGTGTGAGCATGGCCGAAGCGCCGCTGAACGGCTTGCGGGTCGTCGAGATGGGATCGCTGATCGCGGGGCCCTTCTGCGGCCAGGTGCTGGGCGATTTCGGCGCCGAGGTGATCAAGCTGGAGGACCCCAAGGCCGGCGACCCGATGCGCCAGTGGGGCCGCACCAAGCCCAAGGGCCATTCGCCCTGGTGGCCCGTGATCGGCCGCAACAAGACCTCGGTCACCCTGGACCTGCGCGCCCCGGAAGGCCGCGAGGTGGCCCGCGCCCTGATCGACACGGCCGACGTGGTGGTCGAGAACTTCCGCCCCGGCACGCTGGAGAAGTGGGGCATGGGCTACGCGGACCTGGCCAAGACCAATCCCGGCCTGGTGATGGCCCGGGTCTCGGGCTTCGGCCAGACCGGGCCCTATTCGCACCGCGCCGGCTACGCCCTGATCGGCGAGGCCATGGGCGGGCTGCGGCACATCACCGGCGAGGCCGACCGCCCGCCGGCCCGGGCGGGCATCTCGATCGGCGACAGCCTGGCGGGGCTGAACGCCGCCCTCGGTGTGATGATGGCCCTGCACGCCCGCCGGCGCACCGGCCGGGGCCAGGTGGTCGACGCGGCGATCTACGAGAGCGTGCTGACGGTGATGGAGAACCTGATCACCGAATACGACCTGTCGGGCTATGTCCGCGAGCGGTCCGGCGCGATCCTGCCCGGCATCGCCCCGTCCAACGTCTATCCCACCCGCAGCGGCGAGCTGATCCTGATCGGCGCCAACCAGGACACCCTGTTCAAGCGCCTGTGCGACGCCATGGGCCGGCCCGAGCTGGCGACCGACGAGCGCTATCGCGACCATGCCGCCCGGGGCGTGAACCAGACCCAGCTGGACGCCACGATCGGCGGCTGGACCGTCGAGCACGACATCGAGCACCTGCTGCCCCTGCTGGAAGACGCCGGCCTGGCCGTCGGCCGGGTCTATCGCGCGCCCGACATGCTGAAGGACCCGCAGTTCGCCGCCCGCGAATCGATCGTCGAGGTCGCCCACCCGGTGTTCGGGACGGTGAAGATGCAGAACGCCTTCCCCAGGCTGTCGGAGACCCCCGGCGGCGTCCGCTGGCCGGGGCCGGCCCTGGGCCAGCACACCGACGCGGTGCTGCGCGACGTGGCCAAGCTGTCGGACGAGACCATAGCCGGCCTGCGGGCCAAGGGAGTGATCTAGGATGGACGCGCCGCTGCATGCCGGAGGCTGCCTGTGCGGGGCCCTGCGCTACGAGGCGCGGGGTGCGCCGCTGTACATGGGTCATTGCTACTGCGGCGACTGCCGCAAGGCCTCGGGCTCGGGCTTCATCCCGTTCATGGCCTTCGCGGCCGCCGACCTGACCTTCAGCGGCCCGACGCGGATCTTCACCAGCGAGTCGGCGCGGGGAACTCCCGCCGTGCGCAACACCTGTCCGGTGTGCGCCAGCCTGGTGTTCGGCGGTCCGGTCGGCGAGACGGACTCCCACACGATCTACGCCGGCTCGCTGGACGACCCGACCGCGTTCCGCCCGACGGTGGCGATCTTCGTCAAGGGACGGCCGGACTGGGCGGTGGTCCCGGAAGGGCTGGAGATGTTCGAGGGGTTGCCGGGGTGACGGGCCGGGGACATGCCCTTGGGCGTGTCCCCAGACAATCGGGTGCGAAACTTGGGGACACGCGCGAGCGCATGTCCCCGGTCGTGCTTCTACCGCCCCGTCACCGAGGCCAGCGCCCGGGCGATCTGGTGGACGTTGTAGGGCTTCCTCACGATCGGGGCATCGAAGCCCATCGGGGCGGCCTTGTCGGCGTAGCCGGTGGCGAACACGAACGGCCGGCCCTCGCGGCGCAGGACCTCGGCGACCGGGGCCACGGACTGGCCGTTGAGGTCGGCGTCCAGCACGGCGGCGTCGAACGACAGCTCCAGCATCTGCAGCGCCTCGGGCAGTTCGGCGGCGCAGCCCACCACCTCGACGCCGGAGTCCTCCAGCCCCGCCTCCAGCTCCATGGCCAGCAGCAGCGAGTCCTCGACGATCAGCACCCGCAGCCCCGCGATGTCGCCGGCCTTGAAGCTGTCGTCGCCGCCGCCCACGGTCTCGACGATGCGTTCGTCGGGCGCGGGGTCGAGGGGGTTCGGCGCGTCGGGCTCGGGTTCATCGACCAGGGCGTCGGCGGCGGCATGGATGCGGGCGGTGACGCCGCTGCGCTTGTACTCGACGGTCGCCTGGCCGCCGAGCTCGCGCCCGACCACGTCCTCGATCAGCGTCATGCCGAAGCCGCGGACCTCGGGCGGCGTGGTCATCGGCCCGCCGGTCTCAAGCCATTCCAGATTGAAGCCGCCCCCCGGGGCCGCGCGCCAGACCACCTCGACCCGGCCGCTCTCGACCGACAGCGAGCCGTACTTCACGGCGTTCACCGCCAGCTCGTGCAGGGTCAGCGACAGGGCCGCCGCCGCGCGGGGCGTCAGGAACAGTTCCGGCCCGTCCCAGCGGGTCTGGTTGGGGGCCAGGCCCCCCAGTTCGGCCGCGGCGATCCGGGCCAGGGTGGCGCCGCGCCAGCGAGCGGCGCTGAGCAGGTCGTGGGCCGAGCTCATCGCCTTGAGCCGGCCGTTGAAGGCCTTGAGGAAGCCGTCCAGCGACGAGGCCTTGCGGGCCGACTGGCCGGCCACCGACTGCACGGCGGCCAGGATGTTCTTGATGCGGTGGTCCAGCTCGGTGAGCAGGTTCTCGCGCTGCTCGTCGGCGTCGCGGCGGGCCGTGACGTCCTGGACCACCCCGATCAGCCGCAGCGGCTTGCCGGCCGCGTCCTTGACCAGCAGGCCGGCCACCCGATTCCAGATCACCCGGTTCGGGTCGGATGACACGCGCCGGAACTCGACCTCGTAACGCCCCTGGGTCCGCAGCTGGGACTCGACCTCCTCGCGGATCTCGTCGCGCTCGTCGGGGTGCACGAATCCGTACAGGGCGTCGCCGCCCTCGGCGGGGGTCACGCCCTCGGGGAGCTCGGTGATGCCGGCCATGCGCGCGCTGACCCGGACGGTGTCGGCCACGATGTCCCACACGAACTCGCCCAGGTTGGCGGCGTGCAGGGCCAGGGCGATGCGTTCGCTGTCGAGCGCGCGTTCGGCGACGTTGCGCGCCGTCTCGGCGTCGTGCAACAGCTCTTCCATCGCCAGGGCGGCCAGGTCGGCCAGGGCGTCGGCGAGGCCGGGGTCGACGGCGTCGCGCGGGGCCGGGTCCTCGACGGTGAGCAGGCCGACGATCTCGCCCGACGCCGTCTTCAGCGGCGCGCAGGCGAAGAAGCGGCTGTCGGCGCACCAGGGGCGCAGGGGCTGGTCCGGGTCGTCGGCGAGGTCGTGGCTGGAGACCACGCCGCTCTCGCGCAGCCGATCGGACAGGCCGGCCGGGCGCGGCTCCTCGACATGGTCGAAGCCGACCTTGGCCTTCAGGAAGACCCGGTCCTTGCCGATCAGGCGGATGGCGGCGCGGGGGGCGGCGAACAGGCGCGAGGCCAGGCGGACGATCCGATCGAAGCGGGGGTCGGCCGGGTCGCCGTCGAAGGCGCGAAGGGCGTCGAGGGCGCGCAGCCGCCGCGCCTCCTGATCATCTGCCAGCGTTCCGCCCGCATCGTCCATGATTCGAACATAGACCGGGTTCGCGCAGGGCGCGAGATCGATAAAGGCCAAGCTCCCCGATCGCGTCGAACATCGCCTGTGGTGAAGCTCCAACCTTGGCGCTACAATGGAACTTGTCGCCTCGGCTTTGCGTTGTGCGGGCGCAGCTTCGCGCTGCCCGCCCCCCACAAGCCCGAGCCGCGAACCGGAGATCCTCATGCCCGACAACAGCCTGAACCCCGCCCTGAATGAAGCAAGCAAGGCCTCGTCGAACGCCGGCGCGGCCTTCGATCACGCCGAGCGCAGCTTCGGCGAAGCCGCCAGCGCCGCCCGCGCCAATCTCAGCGAGGCCGCCGCCTCGGCCAAGGCCAACCTGTCCGACGCCGCCAAGCGAATCGAAGCGTCGCTGACCCAGGGCCTCGAGACCCTGCGCGCCCAGACCCGCACCTACACCGACACCGCCGGCCAGTCGGTCGACGAAGCCAGTCGCTATGTCAGCGAGCGCGTTCGCGAGCGCCCGATCACCGCCACCCTGGCCGGCCTGGGCGTCGGCGTTCTGCTGGGCCTGCTGCTGGCCGGAAACCGTAGCGGCCGCGACAAGTGATCTTCGGGAAGACTCTGACGACCCTGGCAGCGGGCGCGGGCCG
>NZ_JBBEUD010000027.1:0-58237 GCF_037402475.1 Caulobacter sp. CCG-8 | reverse complement strand
GGGCGGCGGATCGGCGGCGGTTCGCGCGCGGCGGCGTCGGCCACCGGGTCCAGCGGCGGGGACGACGGCGTCACCCCGCGCAGCGAGTCGGGCAGGGTCACCTGGCGAGAGCGGAACGGCGCGGCGAACAGCGGGTCGGTCGCGCGATCCGAGCGGGCCCCGGACGACTGGTAGCTGAAGGTCCGCTGGCCGCCGGAGCCGTCCTGCGCGCCGTAGCCGCCCCGGAAGACCCGCTGGCCGCCGCCGGCGGGGAAGCCCTGCGGACCGCCCGTCATGACGCCCGTCATCGCCCCTGGGCCCATGCCGCCGCGCATCCCGACTCCGCCGGGGCCGGGTCCGGCCGGCAGGGTCTGGGCCTCGGCGTAGGTGGTGAACAGCAGGGCCAGGGAGGGCGGGCGGCCGGAACGGCGGCTCTCGGCGCCGGCGAACGGCGGCGGGGCGTAGAACAGCAGGCGGACGTCCTCGCGCGGGACCTTCAGCAGGCGGGCGAGGTCGGCGCTGGCGGGTTCGGACGCCACCCAGCCGGGGCTCTGCAGGCTGGGCGGCTGGGTCTCGATCGTGCGGACCAGGGGACGGTCGCTGTCGTTGTCGGGCACGGCGCCGCGCAGGCCGGAGGCGATGTCGGCCAGACTGTGGTGCATCGCCGGAGCCGGCGGCAGCAGCAGGGTCAGGCCCAGGGTCACGGTCTGGGCCACCATCAGGGCGGCCAGCAGCAGGGCCAGGATCTGCACGGCGATCGGCGGGCTGGGCCACCGCCTGGACAGTCCGGCCAGGAAGGAGCCCCTCGAAGCGCCCCCCCGGGCGATCATTCGACCGTCACCCTGGCGTCCAGCATGTAGCCCATGCCGCGATAGGTGCGGATCAGCGGGGCGTCGGACTGGGCCTCGATCTTGCGGCGCAGGCGGCTGATGTGCAGGTCGACGCGGCGGCCCAGGTTCTCGACCGTCTCGCCGGCGATGATGGTCAGGAGCTCGTCGCGCGACACCACCGAGCGGGCGTGGTCGGCCAGGGTGGACAGGATCGTGAACTCGCCGGGCGTCAGCAGCAGCAGCACGCCGTTGGGCGCGGTCAGCTGGCGGGCGGCGACGTCCAGGCGGAAGCCGGCGAACAGGCGCACGTCGCTGCGCGGACCCTGGCCCCCGGCCCGGCGGCGCAGCAGGGCCTTGACCCGGGCCAGCAGCTCGCGCGGCGGGATCGGCTTGACCACGTAGTCGTCGGCGCCCAGCTCCAGGCCGACGATGCGGTCGACCGGATCGCCCAGGGCGCTGAGCAGCAGGATGGCCGGGCCGTCGGACCCCGCCACCTGGCGGCACAGCGACAGGCCGTTCTCGCCGGGCAGGTTGACGTCCAGCACCATCACGTCGACCGAGCGGGTCTCCATCACCTCGCGCGCGGCGGCGACCGTGGGGGCCTCGCGGACGGTGTAGCCCTGGGTGTCCAGATAGCCGGCCATCTCCTGGCGCAGCACGTCGTCGTCCTCGACCAGCAGGACGGTGGCGGTTTCGGCGAGTGCGCGCAAAGTCATGTGGGCCCCATACAGCCAGATTATGGCCGCGGCTGGACCTTCGCCATGAGCGCCATGGGCGGGTCGTGCGTCCCATCTCCTAGGAGGACCGCGTTTGTTTCGCCCGGATTTCGGGTCGCGCCTCGAGGGCGGGTCATTTGTATCGATTGGTGTCGAGCGTGAAAAACAACGCCTGGATTCAGCGGTTTCGGGGGCGCGGCCGAACGTCGCGGCGGCCGGCGATCGCCTCCGTCGCGATGTGTTGACTCAGTCAAGATATCGATTATTTGACTCAGTCAATATACACCGAGGAGACAGCCATGGTCCCGGAGACGGAAATCGCCGCCCTGCGCGCGTTCAACCGGCTGTACACGCGCCGGCTGGGCCTGCTGAACCCCCGGCTGGACAACAGCTCGTTCTCGCTGACCGAGGCCCGGATCCTCTATGAACTGGCCCACCGCGACGAACCCAGCGCCGCCGAGATCACCCGGACCCTCGACCTGGACCCCGGCCAGTTGAGCCGCACCCTCAAGCGCTTCGAGACGCGGGGCCTGGTCGAGACCGCGCCCCATCCCGGCGGCGGGCGCAGCCGGTCGATCCGGCTGACGACCGCCGGCAGCGAGGCCTTCGCGGCCCTGGAACGCAACACCCGCGGCGCGGTCGGCGAGCTGCTGGACGGCCTGCCGGCGCCCAAGCGCGAGACCCTGCTGGCGGCGACCCGTTCCATCCGCCGGGTGTTCGACGAGACCCCCGACGCCGAGGCCTCGTCCGGCGTCGTGCTGCGCGACCTGCGGCCCGGCGATCTGGGCTGGATCATCCACCGCCAGGCGGTGCTCTACGCCCAGGAGTACGACTGGAACCAGGACTACGAGGCCCTGGTCGCCCGCATCCTCGCCGACTTCGTCCAGGCGTTCGATCCGGCCCGCGAGGCCGCCTGGATCGCCGAGGCGGACGGCCGGGTGGTGGGCTCGATCTTCCTGGTGCGCGGCGAGACGGCGGACACCGGCAAGCTACGGCTGCTCTATGTCGAGCCCGACACCCGCGGCCGGGGCGTGGGCGCGATGCTGGTCCAGGCCTGCATCGACCGCGCCCGGGCGGTCGGTTGCCGCCGCCTGGAGCTGTGGACCAACAGCGTGCTCGTCGCCGCGCGGCGGATCTACCAGCGCGCCGGCTTCGTCCTGGTCGCCGAAGCGCCGCACCAGTCGTTCGGCAAGGACCTGGTCGGCCAGACCTGGGCGCTGGACCTGGGGTAGGAGCCGCAACGCGCTTCCCGCGGGCCGCGTCGTGAGCTAGACGCGTCGGAGGGGGACGCGATGGAAGCTTCAGGGATCATCTTGGCGGGCGAAAGCGCGTCGGCCATGGCCTATATCAAGGCCCGCTGGGGCCTGTCGCCGCGCCAGGCCAAGGCCATCATCATGGTCTGCATGCTGGGCGTCGGCGTTCCCCTGTCCGTGTGGGCGTCGGGATCGTGGTTCTCGGCCTTCATGTCGGTCGAGTTCGCCATCGGCGGGCTGGTCGTGGGCATTCTCGTGGTCCAGAGACTGTCGGGCCCGAGCCTGCGGAAAGCGCTCGGCAAGCGGGGACAGCGGGCTGACCTGGCGCTCACCCTGCGCCTGACGCCCGAGACCATCGTCTATGACCTGGCCGACCTGACGACGACCGCCCGCTGGTCGTGCGTCACCGACCTCTATCGAACCCGCAAGCACTGGGTCTTCCTGGTGCAGAGCAGCGCCATGGTCCTGCCTCGGCGCTTCTTCGCGACTCCGGAGGCCGAGCGCGACTTCATCGCCGAAGCCCTGTCGCGCATGACGGACGCGGCCCGCGCGAGAAGCCCGGATGCGGTCGGGATGGTCGACGGCTAGCTGGCTTCCCGCCCGCCCCCTACTCCTGCACCCGGTCCACCCGGGTCGCGAAGATGTAGCCGACGTGGCGCACCGTGCGGATCAGGTAGGCCCCGCCGTCGACGCGGCCCAGCTTGCTGCGCAGGCGGCTGATGGCGACGTTGACCTGCTGCGGGGCGGGGCGCGCGTGGGCGTCGGGCGGACCCTGGCGCAGCTCGTCGCGGGTCAGCACTTGGTTGGGCCGATCGACCAAGGCCCACAGCACCAGGAACTCGGCCGTCGCCAGCGGCACGGTCCCGCCGCGCGGGTCCAGCAGGGTCTGGGTGGCGACGTTCAGCCGCCAGCCGTCGAAGCTGAAGACCGGGTTGGCGTCGCGCGCCGGCTCGTCGGGGCGGCCGTCGTCGTGACGGCGCAGCACCGCCCGGACCCGGGCCAGCAGCTCGCGCGGGCGGTAGGGTTTGATCACGTAGTCGTCGGCCCCCAACTCCAGGCCCACCACCACGTCGCACTCCTCGCCCGAGTCCGAGACCACCATGATCGCGGGCGGGGAGGGCAGGGTCAGCAGGCGCGAGCAGACCGACAGGCCCGAGGCGTCGGGCAGCACCATGTCCAGCATCACCAGGTTGACCTGGGTCTCGCGGAGGATCTGCTCCATCTCGCGGGCGGTGCCGGCGCCTAGGGCCGTCAGGCCGTAGCCCGAGAGGAGGCCGGTCATGTCGTGACGGGCGACGGGGTCGCCGTCGAGGATGAGGATGCGCTTTTCCACGGGCTAGAACATCGCCCTCCCTGTCAGCCGCATGGTGTATTTGGTCTGCTTGTGCGAGGCCTCGGCCCCGCCTTCGAGGGCCACGTAGGACAGGGCCGAACCGGCGCGCAGGGCGAAGCCTAGGGTCACCGCCCCGTCCCGGTCGTTGTCGGCCAGCAGGGTGAAGGGCGTGCCGCCCGTGAAGCTGGCGATGGTGTCGCCCATGGCCCCGGCCAGGGTCTTGCGATAGCCGACCCGCAGCTCGGGCCGCACCCAGACGTCCTTGCCGTACGACTTGCCCAGCACCAGGCCCACGTCGCCGCTGAGGTTGTCGGCCTCGCGCGAGGCGACGGTCAGGTCGAAGCCGGCGCCCCCGCCGTGCTCCTTGCGCTCGCCTTCCCACAGCCAGACATAGTCCAGCCGGCCCTCGGGGCGCAGGTAGACGTCGCCCAGCCGCGCCTCGTAGGCCACGCCGGCGAAGGCGTTGGCCACCATGCCGTTCCAGGCGGCGGTGTTGGTAATGCTGACGTCGGCCGTGCCGTCGCCGTCGACGTCGGCGGTGACCAGGCCGCGGTCGCCGTTGAAGCGGCTGTAGCCGGCCCCGCCGCCGAGGTTGAACCGCCAGCCGCCGACCGAGCGCCGCCAGTAGAGGCCGGCCTGCAGGATCGAGGCGGTGGTCTTCTCGCCCAGCTTGGCGACCGTGTCGTGTTCTTCCAGGCTGACCGCCGCCAGGGTCACGCCCAGCGCCCCGCCGGCGTCGCCCATCGCCTCGTAGCCGGCGACCATGCCCAGGGCCTGGGTGTCCGACCCCTGGGTGTCGCCGTCCTCGCGGCGGACCAGGACGTTGATCTCCTGGAGCCAGACGCTGTCGGGCCCGTAGCGGTCGCCGGGATCGGGACGGTTGGCGGTGGCCGCAGAGATTTGCTGCTGCACGGTCTGCAGGGCCGCGAACAGGCCCTCGCCCTGGCTGGGCAGCATCTGGTCGTAGACGCTGAGGAAGCCGTCGCGGGTGCTCTGGTTCAGGAAGGCAGTGGCGATGTCGTCGTCGTTGGACAGGGCCGCGAACACCGCGTCGTAGGCGGCGGTCTGGCTGCGCGACAGCGAGGCCTCGGCGGCCGTGCGCCGCCGCACGTCGATATTGACGTCGTTGCCCGAGGCGTAGCCGTTGGCGACGTACATGTAGGCCACGTGGCCCAGCAGGTCCTGGTCGATCGTCCCGGCGGTCAGGTTGTTCGCCTGGATCACGGTGTAGGTCGTCGGCGTCGTCAGCAGGCTCTTGAAGTTCAGGCCCAGCGAGGCGCCGGTCTCGACCGTGGCGGTGTCGGCCACCAGCTTGGTCTGGGTCCCGGCCGCCGGGTCGACCGTGAAGACCAGCACGCTGTCGGCGCCCAGGGTCAGGCTGGTGGCCTTGATGGTCTCGGTATTGGTCAGGCCCAGCGAGCCGTTGCCCACCTTGATGTCCAGCAGGCCGTCGCTGTCGTGCAGGGCGCCGATCATGTAGCCGGTGCCGTCGATGGTCAGCTTGTCGGCGCCGTCGCCGAACCAGACGTCGCCGATCAGGCCGCCGTTCAGGATCGACAGGCTGTCGGCGCCCGAGCCCAGCACCACCCGGCCGCGGATCATCGGCTCGTCGGCGTCGTCCACGCCGTCGCCGTCCGTGTCGGTGTCGGCCACCCCGTCGTCGCCGTCGTCGCCGTCGTTGACCCCCGACTGGACGATGGTCACGCCGGTGGTGTTCTTCGACACGTCGATGGCCGTGGCCAGGCCGTGGATCACCTCGTTGCTGGCGTCGGTGTCGTCGTCGTCGGTGTCGTATTCGTCGTCCGTGGCGACCACATAGGCCGCGATCGAGCCGGTGTTGGTGATGGTCTTCAGGCCGCCGGTCTCGTCGATGATGGCGTAGGACGAGCCGCCTTCGCCGCCGACGGTGGCGCTGATGACCCCGGCGTTGGTGATGCTGGTCATCACCGACCCGGCGCCGATGCTGACGGCCTTGGCCGTGACGGCGGTGTCGCCGGTGACCGAGGCGGCGATCGAGCCGGTGTTCCACAGGGTGTCGGCCACGGCGCCGGCGTTCAGCTTCAGGGCGACGGCGTCGCCCTCGTAGGCGCTGGCCGCGATCGAGCCGCTGACCTTCACCCCGCCGGTGATCAGGGTCGACTGGCCGGCGTCGCCGCCCAGCTGCACGCCGGTGGCGCTGATCCCGTCGTGGACGCCCGCCGCCGTCACCGAGCCCCGGATGATCAGGCCGTAGGCGTCGTCGCCGGTCCCGACCGCGCCCAGGGTGACGGACCGGGTGTCCGAGCCGATCAGCAGGGCCGGGGCCGAGCCGTAGGCGGTGATCGCGGCCGAGCCCTCGCTGCTGTCGGTGGTCCCGTCGCCGTCCTCGTCGTCGGAGGTGTCGTCGTTGGTGTCGGTGGGCGGGACGTCCAGCAGCACGCCGCCGGCGACATTGGCCGTGACCTTCACGCCGCCGCCGCCCTGCAGCAGGTCGTCGGCGTCCAGCAGGGCCTCGTCGTCCGGATCGGTGTAGCGGCTGGTGACGCGGTAACCGGTCGAATAGATCGTGCCCTGGATGGCGAGCACGCCGCCGACGTCGCCGTCGACCGCCAGGCCGACGTCGCCGGCGCCGGTCACGCTGATCGAGCCGCTGCTGGTCAGGTTGCCGCTGATCGTCCCCGTCGTGTGGACGCCGTAGCTGCGGTCGCCGACCACGCTGATCGTCCCGGCGTGCAGCAGCGAGCCGGTCAGGGCCGTCTCCAGGCTGATGCCCGCCGAGTCGTTGCCCTCGATGGTGATCGCGCCCGTCGAGTCGTTGGTGATCGTGCCGACGAACGGATCGGTCCCGGTCACCCGGATGCCGTAGCGGCCCGAACCCTTGGCGAACAGGCCGTCATAGTCGCCGTCGTCGTCGTCGTCGGTGTAGTCGTAGTCCTCGGTCAGGCTGATCGTGGCGCTGTTGAGCAGCGTGCCCGTATGGCCGCCCAGCACCAGCACGCCGATGGAGTCGTTGACGCCCACGCTGCTCAACGAGCCGGCGTTGGTCAGGGTGTTGTCGCTGTCCAGCGTGGCGATCGCGCCCGAGCTGGAGAGGGTGATCGCGCCGTCGCTGGTGATCTTGACGTCGTCGGCCGCCCCGGAATTGGCGGTGGAGGTGGCGATCGGCGTGGTGCGCGAACTGCTGGTGACCTGGGTTTCGGCGACCGCCTTTCCTCCGCAGATCAGCAGAGGGGCCAAGGCGGCCGTAGCGAGGAATTTGCGGGACATGGACGGCCTGTGCTGCGTGCCGTCCCTGGCTAGAGCGCCGCCGTGGCTCCTGGATGACCCCTCGGTATCGACGTCGATAAGCTGGGCTGTCCGAAAGCGATGAAGTGTTTCGGAAGTGTGTCGCTGGATACCGAGCCGAGGCTGGGGACGCGCCCTTGCGGCGTGTCCCCATCGTCAAGCGCGGCGCCTGGATTTGGGGGCACGCCGCAAGGGCATGTCCCCGGCTCAGTTACCCCTCGCTCGCCGGAAGGGCGTCGGCCACCAGGGCCAGGTTCATGATCGCCGCCAGGCCCCATTGCGCCGTGCCGTTGGTGGTGACCCCGGCGGCCTCGTCGATGGGGTTGAGGACGTCGGGTCCGGCGTAATGCCTGGTGGCGGTCGACAGGTTCAGGTCCTCGACCACGCCGCGGCCGAAGAACTCCTTCCAGGCCCGCTGGGCCAGGGCCTTGTCGCCCAGGCGCGAGGCGGCGTAGGCGGTAAGGCGGGAATGCCCCTGGCGCAGGCCGTTGCCGCCCAGCGCCTGGCCGAACTGGGCCGTCTGCTCCTCGCGCGAGGCGTTGTACCAGCGGCAATAGTCCAGCCACGCCTTGTCGTAGGCGGGCTCGCGGATCAGCGACAACATCTCGACATGGATCTCGGGGGCGCCGAACGCCGCGTTCAGATGCGAGACCGCCAGCTTGTCGCCCGCCCCGGAGAACCTGCCGGTCTTGACGTCGTAGGTGGCGCTGCCGGCGAACCACTGCTTCTGCAGGGCGGCGATGGTCTTCATGCCGCCCACGATCCGGTCGCGCCAGCGCGGGTCGCCGGTGCGTTCCCACTCGGTGAACCAGGCGCCGCACAGCGAGCTCCAGTCGGTGCCGAACGAGGCGCGGACCTCGCCCTTGGGCCAGCCGTCGTCGCCCAGCTTGCGGCCGATGTCGACGCGGGTCAGCGACTCGTCGCCGTCGGTCAGGGCCCGCATCAGGTCGCCCACTCGCTCGTCGGCGGTCAGGTAATAGTAGATGCGGCGGTAGATGGCGTTGCTGACCCGGGGCTGCTTGGAGCTGTCGCCCCAGTGCTGCACGCCGTGCCGGGTGCCCAGGCCCCGGTAGGGACCCACGTGATAGACGTCGACCTCGCCGGTGTGGCGGGTCATGGCCTCGGCCATGCGGAACACGTCGGCCCGGCCGCCGCGCAGGTAGCTGAGCCACAGCCACAGGTCGGTCGACAGTTCCGAATTGTCCCAGGCGAAGCCGCCGATGTCGTAGCGCCAGACATGGCGGTCGACGTCGTAGCTGTGCATGAAGTCGCCGTAGTTCCAGAAGCCGTACCAGCGGCGCTGCTCGATCTGGCCCAGATAGTAGTTCAGCAGCTGGTCCTGGCGGTCCTCGATCCGGGCCCGGGCCGGCGTGCTGCGGTCGACCAGGCTCCAGGCGCCCAGCACCCCGGCCGCATGGAGGCGCTCGGGCGTGGTCATCAGGCGGGGCGGCTTGTCGTTCAGCTGGGCCATCTTCGGGAACTGGTCGCGGGCCGGCGTGGTCTCCAGCGCCCACAGCCGCAGCTCCGAGGTGCGGGCGACTCCGGTCGGCGTGCCCCAGTTCTTTTCGTAATCCTCGTAGGTGATGTTGAGGCCTTCGGTCTCCTGGGCGTGCGTCTCCATGCCCATGCCGTCGTGATAGAACCGGGTGTCCATCACCGGGGCGTCGGGCGACCACAGCCAGGCGGTCAGGCGGGCGGTGTCGCCGGCCGCGCCCAGGACCTCCAGGGCGGTGGGCGGGGCGCGCCAGAAGTTGCAGAGGCCGATCGCCGCCCCGCCGCCGGCGCCGCCCACATAGGCCACGCCGCTGGCCCGCTGGCCGCCGTCGGACGGGATCCAGGCGTGGCCGGGCGCGGTGCGCTTGCGGATGGTGAAGCCGTCGGCGGTGGGCTGCGACAGCAGGAAGTCGCCCCAGTCGGGGATCAGGTGCAGGGACGAGCGCACCGGGGCGGCCATCTGGTCGAGGGCCGGGACCTTGCGGCCGGCGATCTGGGCGTCGCGGAACGCCTTGCCGGGATCGCGGCGCAGGCCGGTCAGCGGCTTGACCGCCTCCGCCCACAGGCCGCCGTCCTGGCCGGTGAAGCGGACGTGCCGGTCGTAGGCCGCGTCGGTCATCGGCACGTCGGCGGTGACGCCCAGGCCGCAGATGAAGTCCTTGGCCGCGTCGCCGTCGAAGATGAAGGTGTGCAGCATCCGCAGGGAGTCGGCGCCGGCATAGGCGTAGAACCGCACGATGAACGGGGCCCAGGCGCGACCTTCGTTCTTGTGGCGGCCCTCGATCCGGATCACCGCGCGGACGGGACCGGACTGCTCCACGGTCACCTTGTCGAGCACGCTCTCGAAGGTCTTGCGGCCCACGGGTGACTGCTCGATCTCGGGGGCGTCCTGGGTCTGGAGGACGAGGCGGACGTTGCGCAGCACTTCGCGGCCGCCCCGGGTCGCCGAGGCGATCAGGGCCGAGCCGTCGCGCGGGAAGCGCCAGGTCGCCGGGCCGGTCGAGACCTCGACGGCGGCTGGGGTCTCGATTACGCGGACGCCGGCGGCCGCAAGGCCGGTCTTGCCCGGCGCGATCGTCAGGCGCTGGCCCAGGTCGCCCGCCGGGACCGCGTGGCCGGTCCACTTCAGCGAGCCGTCCGGCCAATAGGCCAGGGGCCAGGTCTGCAGGGCCACCTCGGCCCCGGCCGCGTCGCGGGCCAGGAACGGCTGCTTGGGCTTGAACGCGCCCTGCGGCCACGGGACGCCCCAGGTCTGGCCGGCGTTCAGCCCCGGCGCCTGGCCGTCGATCCAGCGGACCTCGGTCGGCGGGAGCGGCGCGCCTTTGGCCGGGGCGGCCAGGGCCTTGCCCGAAAGGCTGACCAGGGCTCCGGCCAGGGCGGTTTGCACCAGCACGTCGCGTCGTGTGGGGGTGTTCATGGCGCGCTTCCTCTTCGTGCGCCGTCTTCGGCGCCGACGGCCGGAAAGCGCGATCTTGCCAGCGACGCTAATTCCATATTCTGTGACGTCAATCCATTTTATGAGATATCGGGGAGGGCGCGATGCGTCGGATCGGTTCGGGTCTTCTGGTTCTGGCCCTGTGCCTGGGGACGGCCTGGCCGGCCGTCTCGGCGTCGCGCTGGATCGGCTCGTGGACGACGGCCTCCGTGCCGTCCGAGGCCGCGGCGACCCTGCCGGGATCGCCGAGCGGCGAGGTCACCCTGCGCCAGGTGGTGCGGCTGACGGCGGGCGGCCCCCGCCTGAGGCTGCGGGTCTCCAACCAGTTCGGCACGGCGCCGCTGCGGATCGACGGCGCCCACGTGGCCCTGTCGGCGGCGCTGGCCGGCTCGGCGGTCGCGGCCGGGACCGACCGGGCGGTCACCTTCGACGGCGGCCAGGCCGGCGTGACCGTGCCGCCCGGCGCGACCTGGCTGTCCGATCCGGTGGACCTGCCGACCCAGGGCCTGGCCCGCGTCGCCGTCAGCCTGCGCCTGCCCCAGCCGCCCGACCGGATCACCGCCCACCGCGCCGCCCGCACCACGGCCTATGTCGCCGCCGGCGACCAGCTGGCCGCGCCGGACCTGCCGGGCGCGGCCACGTGGCTGCAATGGGCCCAGCTGGCGGGCGTCGATGTCGAAGGGGCGGAAAAAAGCGCGGGCGCGATCGTCACCCTGGGCGACTCGATCACCGACGGCACCGGGGCGGGCGTCGACGTCTACGAGCGCTGGCCCGACGTGCTGGCCGCCCGCTTGCAGGCCGATCCGCGCACGCGGGGCGTCTCGGTGCTGAACGCCGGCATCGGCGGCAACCGCCTGCTGACCGACAACACCAGCCCCAACGCCCTCTCGCGTCTGGAGCGCGACGTGCTGGCCCAGCCGGGCGTGCGCGCGGTGATCGTGCTGATCGGCATCAACGACATCGGCGGCCTGTCGCGCGAGGGCCCGGTCACGGCCGAGAAGCGGGCGGCGGTGGTCGCGGGCTTGATCGCCGGCTACCGCCAGGTGATCGCCCGGGCGCACGAGCGCGGGATCCGCGTGGTGGGCGCCACGATCCTCCCGTGCGGCGGGACCAAGGTCTACCGCTCCGACGCGGACGCCGACGCCGACCGCCAGGCGGTCAATGCCTGGATCCGGACCTCGGGCGCCTTCGACGCGGTGATCGACTTCGACGCCGTGACCCGCGACCCGGCCCATCCCGAACGGCTGCTGCCGGCCTACGACTCCGGCGACCAGCTGCATCCGTCGGCGGCGGGCTACAAGGCCATGGGCGAGGCCGTGCCGATCGCGGCGCTGCTGGCGGCGAGGTAATGCGCCGTCGCCGAGCCGGCTATCGGGCCAGGTCCCTCAGCCTGGGCTTGCCCGCCAGGGCGGCCTCCAGGTCCGGAGACGGGGGCGGGCCGTTGAACCGTGTCAGCTGGACGCCGCCCATCGCTCCGATCACGTCCTGGCCCGCGATCGCGGCGGTCCGGTCGCGGGCCGAGCCGCGATAGAGCCGCCACAGCGCTTCGGCGGCCAGACCTTCGTCGAGGCCGGCCGCCTCCAGGCCCGCCAGGCCGTCGATCTCGGACGCCGTCGGGCCCAGGAACCGCTTCAGCGGCGTGACGTGGTCATCGGCCAGCGGCACGTCCGCCAGGAGCGCCGCGGTCTCGGGCAGCGGGCGCGACAGCAGTTCGCCGGCGTTCACCAGCCCCGCCCCCATGCCCTTCGGCCATCCGCCGGACGGCTTGCTCGCACTGGCGGCGATCAGCCGGTTGAACATCGCCTGCACGGTCGTGCCGGCCGCGGCCGCATGGGCCTTGAGGGCCGCGCGCCCGCCGTGCCGGGCGACCCAGAGCGCGGCGACGCCGGCGGTCAGCGACGTGGCCAGCGTCGTGCCTTCCGAGCGCGCGACGGCGTTGTTGGGCGAGGCCTGGTCCCGTTTGCGGGCACCCCACACGGCCTCGCCAAAGGCGCTGACGGTGACGGAGTCGCCCTTGGACGTCCGTTCCCAGGGGGCCTTCAGATAGTCGACGGCGGCGACGGCGGTGGATAGTCCCAGGGGCGCGAAGCGGGCCGGGAACACCACCAGGCCCACGCAGTTGCCGGCGGCGCAGACCACCACGATCCCCTGGCGCACGGCGGCCCGCAAGGCCACCTCGACGGGTTCGATCGGGAAGGGGCTGCCGAGGGCCATGACGATCACGTCGCAGTTCTGGGCGATCGCGTGCTCGATGGCGGCGGGGATGCGCGACTGGCGCAGGTCCACGACCGACCGGATGGCGCGGATGGGCAGGATCTCGGCCTCGGGCGCCGCGCCGGTGATCTCGCCGGGCCCCGTGGTGTTCCCCTCGGCGTCGATGTCGCCGCGGCTGGCGGCGACGCTGGCCACCAGGGTGCCGTGGCCGGGGTTGTTGAACGGGACATTGGTCGAGAACGGGTCGCGCGCGTTGGCGTTGTTCTCGACCAGGTTCAGCTGGGGCTTGGCGCTGATCACGCCCTGCAGCTCGACGTGATCGCTGTAGCCGGTGTCGATCGAGGCGATGGTGACGCCCGCGCCCTTGCCGTGCGCGTCCCAGGCCGCCTTGACGCCCAGGGCCCACGGCGCCCAGCCCCGGGCCTCCGGACCCATGTTGTCGCCCTTGCAGGTGAAGAAGCCCACGAGGCCCGCGGCGCCGGCCACGGTGGGATCGACCATCGCCTGGCCGATCAGGGAGTCGACCAGCACGGGGCGGCAGGACTCCAGACCCAGCTCGCTGGCCAGGGCCCGGGCGACCTCGAAGGCCAGGGTCTCGCCCCGCTGCGCGTCCAGGTCCGGGAAGGTGAGGATCCAGAAGCGGCCGCCGGTCTCCTCCGCCAGCGCGCCGAGGAAGGCGGGCGTGACCACGGGGTCGTGGCCCGGTGCGGCGGCTTCGACGAGCGCCTGAAGCGCGTCGGCCGTCGTCTCCCTCCCCGCGACGATGGAGAATTGCGCCGCGCCGTCCTCGGCGGGCGGGCCGAGCGTCGCCCAGCGGGCCAGCAGTTCGTTCAGGGTCGCCATGGGGGTTCCTCCGGTCGGAAATGGGGACGGGTTCAGATCGTCAGAAGCCGCACGGCGGCCAGCTGACCGTTCGCAAAGCCGTCGATCTGCAGGGTGGACCCGACGGACGCCGGCACGGTCAGCTGCGTCGAGGCGGTGGTGACGTCCTTCGACAGGTTCGGGCGCCGGTCGACGAAGATCTCCAGCCGGTCGATCCCGGTCGTGACGATGTCCAGGGTGACGGAAGCGCCGTTGCGGGTGATCGTGACCGGCAGGCCGGCGGTCGAGGTTCCGGACAGCACCAGGCACGCCCGGTCCAGCAGGTCCCTGTCGTCGTGGAGGATGTCGTCGAGGGTCGGCTGGTGGATGATGTCGGACGGCGCGCCGAGGTCCTCGATCTCGGTCCCGGCTTCGGGGCCTACGCGCAGGGTTCGACGGATCGCCACCCGCATGCCCACTCCGGCGTCCATCTGCGCCAGGGGCGTGGCGACGCCCGCGGTGAGGCAATGCTGCCGCACCAGTTCGTGGTCCCAGACATTGGCGCCGCCCGCGCCCGTGGTGGCGTCCAGGCCGATGATCTGGCCGATCTCGTGGTCCAGGAAGCCGCAGGCGAACATGTCGGTGGTGCTGTAGCAACGGGCGTCGGTCAGCAGCACGGCCGGACCGAAGTAGCGCTGGCCGATGTCGTTGCAGCGCGCGAGGTCGGTGATCGGGAAGGCGGCCGAATAGATCGCGCCGGTCTCGAAGGCGCGCGCCATCGACGGCTTCCACGCCTCCAGGATCGGATCGGCGCCGCAGAGCTCCACGGCCAGCGGCGTGGCGACCAGCTGGGCCCGCGTCGGTTCGATGCGGCGGGACGTGAACAGCTGCAACAGGCGCTCGCCCGCCCAGATCAGCCCGCCGCCGTTGCCCCGCACGTCCAGGATCACGCCGGTCTTCGGGAACAGCGGGTGCTCTAGCAGGCGGATCGCCTCGACCAGGCACGCATCGTCGTCCACGTCGAAGGTCTGGATACGCAGGTAGCCGAAGGTCTGGCCGCCGTGGCTGACGGCCGCCGCGGTGAACACTTCCGGCAAGTTGGACTTCAGGCCGCTGGCGGCGCTTGCGACATCGCCGCCCGCCGCCTCCGCGACGGCGGCCCGTCGCTTCGCCGCGGCCGGGGCATAGAGCAGGGTGGTGAGACGGCGCCGGGAGTCGCCTTCCAGGTCGATGCCCATGAACTCCGCCATCGCCGGCGCGGCGGCGACGCTTTCCGGGCGGCGCGGCAGTTTCATCACATTCCACTCGACATTGACCTCCCGCGCCTGGTTGTTGGCGTCCAGGTAGCCGACGATCACCCATTCCTCGTCCGGGGGCGGCCACAGGTTCATGGCGCGCGTGGTCAGCAGGTCCACGCCCCGGGCGTGACGGGCGGCCGGATTGCTGCCCGCGTGGTAGCTGGCGGCGATCTCGACCGCGCGGTCGATCGGGATCGCGTTCCAGTGGGTGAGCTTCACACCGGGCCGGAAGTTGGGGTCCGAGACGCCGGCCACCAGGTCGGACACGACGTACTGACGATCGCCCCGATGGTAGCAGGGTTTGACCTTGAACGGCAGGAAGGCCACCGCATCGGCGAAGTACTTCGGCAGGATATAGTTGGTGTGCAGGTCCCGCAGCGAGGTGAAGATGGTCGTCATCTCGTGGTGGAACTGGACCTCGGACTCCACCATGTGCAGGCGGCGCTTCAGGAGTTTCAGCCGCTGGATCGGATCCACGGCGTGCATCGCGCGCTTGAGCGGCAGGTGGGCGTAGAAGCCCTCCAGCAGGCAGATGGCCTGCTCGACGATCTCGACGCGGGCGGCATGGTCCAACTCGTCGATGGTGTTGAGGAACTGGCGCAGGCCGTGCGCGCCGACCAGGGCGCCGCGCACGCTGTCGTCGGCGCCCGCGATCAGATCGCTCAGCTGGTAGCGGCGCGTGGCCGGCGGGTCGTTCAAGGTCAGGTCCATCACGAATCCTCTCCGCGAGGTGAGCTGCGACGCCGCGTTCCGGGCGCCCGCGCCAAGGCGGAGGCAGGCCGTTCGACGTCCGCCATGGGAATGGCCAGCTCACTCTGGGAGCGTCGGCCCCAGGCGGCGGTGTCGAACGGCACAGCTCGTTGGTGAGTTTCGCCACACTTCGGCGAGAAGGCTCCGGCTGGCCTAGCCCCCGCAGCTTTCCCGCACGATCAGGTCGGTGGCGAGGCGCTCGGGCCGGTGGTCGCCGTCGGCGTCCAGCACGCGGGCCACCAGCAGGCGGCCGGCCTTGTAGGTGTCCTGCTTGATGGTGCTGAGCGCGGGGGTCGACAGGCGGCTCAGCAGCATGTCGTCGTAGCCCACCACCGAGACGTCTTCGGGCACGCGCATGCCGGCCCGGCGCAGGGCGCGGATGGCGCCCAGGGCGATCAGGTCGCTGGAGGCGAAGATGGCGTCGAAGGCGGCCTTGCGGCGGACCAGGGTGCTGACGGCGGCCTCGGCCGATTCCAGCTCGAAGTCGACGGGGCAGATCAGGGCCGGGTCGGCCTCGAGCCCGCTCTCCTTGAGGGCCTCCAGATAGCCGGCCTTGCGCTGCAGGGCTTCCGGCTCGGTCTCGCCGAGGAAGACGATGCGCTTGCGGCCCAGCCGGGCTAGGTGCAGCGTCGCCCGCCGCCCGCCCAGCAGGTTGTCCGAACCGATCGAGCAGTACCTCTGGCCCGGCAGCTGGGCGCCCCAGACCGCGAAGCGGGCGTCGGCGGCGGCCAGTTCGTTGAACGCCTCGTGCAGGTTGCTCTGGCCCAGGAAGATCACGCCGTTGGCGCGGCTGGTGGTGGTGACCGTCAGCAGGTCGTCGTAGCTGGCCGGGGCGGTGTGGCTGACCGTGAAGTCGCAGCCGCGGTCGCGCGCCGCCTCGCCGATGCTGGCCAGCAGCTCCAGGAAGAACGGGTGCGACAGCGGCAGCGGGCGGCCGTGGGTGCGCGGCGTGACGATGGCGATCGAGCCCTCCGACCCGATCGGCCCCGCCGGCATGTAGCGGCGGAACGGATAGTCGTGCTCCTTGGCCAGGGCCCAGATGCGCTGCTTGGTGCGGGTGCTGATGGACGGGTGGTCGTTCAGGGCGCGCGAGACGGTCGAGGCCGAGACGCCCGACAGCTTAGCCAGATCGTCCAGCGTCGTGCTGTTGTTGCTACCGCTGCCCATTGCGTCCAGATACTGTCAGGAGAACCACGTTCTGCGCCTTAATGCACATCGAAGGAAAGCCTTTGCAAGGCAGCCGCCAAGACCTCGCCCCCCAAGACTTTTTTGGGCGACGCGGGACCCGCGCCGCATGACGAAGGCGCGGCTGTCCTTTGCGCAGATCTGGAACATGTGTTGCGGTCTGTTCGGGGTGCAGATCGTCTGGGGTCTGCAGAACGTCAACACCAGCCGGATCTTCCAGACCCTTGGCGCGGACCTCAACGAGCTGGCCATCCTGTGGATCGCCGCGCCCGCCACGGGCCTGCTGGTCCAGCCGATCATCGGCCATCTGAGCGACCGCACCTGGGGCCGGCTGGGCCGGCGGCGGCCCTATCTGTTCTACGGCTCGATCCTGACGGCGGTGTCGCTGTTCCTGATGCCCAATGCGTCCAGCGTGCTGACCGCCAGCCTGATGCTGTGGGTGCTGTCCGCCTCGATCAACGTGGCCATGGAGCCGTTCCGCGCCTTCGTCGCCGACACCCTGCCGGAGGAGCAGCGCACCACCGGCTTCGCCATGCAGGTGTTCTTCATCGGCGCGGGGGCGGTGTTCGCCTCGGCCCTGCCGTGGGTCCTGACCCACTGGTTCGGCGTGTCGGGCCAGGCCGTCGCCGGCCAATTGCCGCCGTCGGTCCACACCGCCTTCTACGTGGGCGGCGTCACCCTGCTGGTCGCGGTGATGTGGACGGTCTTCACCACGCACGAGCATCCGCCCGAGACCCTGGCCGACGGCGCGCGGGTCCAGCCCGAGCACCGCACGCCCAGCGCCGAGGGCGCGGCCCTGATGCTGAAGAGCGGGGCGCTGTGGACCATCGCCGGGCTGGTGGCCTGCGCCCTGGCCTTCGCCAGCGGCTGGGCGCGCGAGGTCTACGTGCTGGCCGGCTCGGCCACCGCCTTTGGCGCCGCCCAACTGGCCGCCACCTGGCTGCGCCGCCAGGGCAAGGCGTCGCTGGGCGTGCTGGAGGTGGTCGAGGACATGCTGCACATGCCCCAGGTGCTGATCCGCCTGGCGGTGGTGCAGTTCTTCACCTGGTTCGGCCTGTTCGCCATGTGGATCTACACGACCCCGGCCGTGACGGCCCGGCACTACGGCGCGACCGATCCGGCCTCGGCCGCCTACAACCAGGGCGCCGACTGGGTGGGGGTGCTGTTCGCCGGCTACAACGGCGTGGCCGCCCTGGTCGCCCTGCTGCTGCCGGCCCTGGTGGCGAGGATCGGGCTGCGGGTCAGCCACGCCCTCTGCCTGGCCATGGGCGCCCTGGGCTTCGTGGGCTTCGTGGTGATCGACGACCCGGCCCTGCTGTGGATCCCGATCGTGGGGATCGGCGTGGCCTGGGCCTCGATCCTGTCGGCGCCCTACGCCATGCTGTCCAGCGCCGTGCCGCCCCACAAGATGGGCGTCTACATGGGCATCCATAACCTGTTCCTGGTCCTGCCCCAGCTGATCGCCGCCGTGGTGCTGGGTCCGGTGGTCGGACGCCTGTTCAAGGGCGAGGCGATCCAGGCCCTGGGCCTGGCGGCGGGCGCCTTCGCCCTGGCCGCGATCAGCGCCCTGGCCGTCCGCGATCCCGCCCGAGATCCGATTCGATAGCCGGACGCCCCGTCCGGCGGGGCGGGGCAAAGCTTGCACGCGCGTCGTGGGGATTGCGCTCATCCCTTCGCCTTTCGAATTTACGCAAGAATTGCGTGGAATGAGCCGCTCCGCAAGGCCTCTCGAGAAAATCCATCGTTCCAAAAATGCCACAACTGGCGATTCTGCGGGAAAGTTAGCGCTAACGGCACGAAATTTCGCAAAACAACGCTCTTGCGTTTGACGCAAAAGAACGCAAGATTGCGCAAGTCGAACGGTTGGGCGGCGCGCGGAGGCTTATCCGCGTCCCTTTCCAGGCGCTCGGCGCCGCAAATCTTGCGAGAGTCGGCCCCCGAGGGGCGGCGCTGGCGGCGGACCGGACAACGGCGAACGCCGTGACGAAGAGGAGGGGAGGAGGGGGATGACGGGGCCGAGCGCCCCGCGAGCGATCCCGGTCGGGGAGACCGGACGCTCATCGCGTCGAACGCGCCGCGCGGCGCCGACGCCTTTCAACGGAAATCACCGGTTCGACGCGTCCCCCGCGGGGCGCGGACGGGACCGAGGGTGCAGGGGTCTCCGCGACGCTCCGGGAGGGACGGCGCGGCTTCATCAAAAAAACCCCGCGCGACCAAGGCGCGGGCAGAAAATTAGGGAGAACGGGATGAGCAAGTTCAATGTCCGCCGCAAGGCGCTTCTGCGCGGCGGGGTGTCGCTGGCGGCGATCGCGGCCCTGGGCGTCCTGGGGGGCGTCATGGGCGCGGCCGCGCCGGCCTTCGCGCAGGACAAGTCCGCCAACGACGCCGCCACGGTCGACGAGGTCGTCGTCGTGGGCGTGCGCAAGTCGCTCGAGACCTCGCAGCAGATCAAGAAGAACGCCGACACCGTCGTCGACTCCATCACCGCCACCGACATCGGCGCCTTCCCCGACAAGTCGGTCGCCGAGGCGCTGCAGCGCGTGCCGGGCATCACGGTGTCCCGCCTGCAGTCCAGCGACGACAGCTCGCACTTCTCGGCCGAGCCGGCCGGGGTGCTGATCCGCGGCCTGACCCAGGTGCGCACCGAGTTCAACGGCCGCGACAGCTTCTCGGCCGACGCCGCCCGCGGCCTGAACTTCAACGACATCTCGCCGGAACTGATGGCCGGCGTCGACAGCTACAAGAACCAGACGGCCGAGATGATCGAAGGCGGCATCGCCGGCACGGTCAACCTGCGCACCCGCCTGCCGTTCGACGCCAAGGACCAGGTGATCTCGCTGTCGGGCAAGGCCAACTACGGCGACCGCTCCGACAAGGTCACCTACGAATATTCGGGCATCGTCAGCAAGAACTGGGACACCGACTTCGGCCGCATCGGCGTGATGGCCGACTACGCCTATTCCCACGTGCTGACCCAGACCGAAGGCGTGGTGATGCAGCGCATCGGCACCTTCTGCTCGGCCGGCATGAACGACTCCAGCGGCAAGGCGATCGTCAACGCCGACGGCTCGATCCCCTGCACGGCCAACCCCTACGGCGGCACGGGCTGGGTCTACATGCCCGACCAGGTCAACTACTCGCAGGTCGAGTATGACCGCGTCCGCAAGGGCACGGCCCTGGCCGTGCAGTACGAGAACAACGACGGCACCGTCCGCTTCAAGGCCCAGTACAACAACTCCAAGTACAAGAACGCCTGGCTGGAGCGCAGCACCAACGTCGTGCTGTTCGGCCTGTGGGCCGCGTCGGCCTATTCGCCGCAGACCTCGGCCGTCATCGCGCCCGCCCAGGGCTCGCCGGCCTTCACCTTCGGCCCGAACGGCATGCTGACCTCGGGCATCCTGACCCAGCCGACCGGCGACTGGGGCACCAGCACCCAGGACAACATCAACCGCGGCTCGGCGGTCCCCGGCCTGCCCTTCGTCAACTACTGCGGCGCCGGCTCGGCCTGCGCCACCCAGCGCGAAGGCCTCTACATCGAGAACCAGGCGCGCAACTTCGACCACTCCGAAGGCACCAGCGACTTCTCGGCGAACCTGCAGTGGGACGTCAACGACCGGCTGCACACCAGCTTCGACGTCCAGTACATCGACGCCAACACCAACAACTACGACATCCTGGTCGCCAACCGCACGATGGCGGACGCCCAGTACAAGGTGAACGACAAGGGCACGCCGCAGATCACCCTGCAGCCGGGCTCGAACGTCAATTACGCCCCGGGCTTCCTGTCGAACCCGCACAACTACTGGATCCCGTTCATCCAGGACCACTACGAGGACAACGACGCCCACGAACTGGCCCTGCGCGCCGACGGCGAGTACGAGTTCAACGAGGGCGGCTGGCTGAACTCGCTGAAGGTCGGGGTGCGCTACGCCGACCGCAAGCAGAAGGTCCGCTACTCGACCTACAACTGGTCGCCGGTGGCCGCGCCGTGGAACTGCAACGGCCCGGGCTTCAACGTCGACAACACCACGCCCCAGCCCTATCCGGCCGCCTGCGGCCACGCCGGGAACTTCCAGGGTTACGGCGCCGGCATCTGGAGCGTCGCCGGCCTGGGCGACTTCTATGACGGCAAGGTGTTCCCCAACAACGACCTGGTGTTCCTCAGCAAGGGCACGCTGGCCGACCACGACGGGCTGATCAAGGCGCTGAGCGGCGCGACCACCAACTCGCCGATGGCCTGGACCCCGCTGTGCCAGCGCGCCAACAACACCGAGGGCTGCTTCATCGATCCGGAAATGGTCGATGTCGAGGAAGAGACCATGGCCGCCTACGGCATGTTGCGCTTCGGCGGCGACGACATGACGATCTTCAACGGCATCACTGTCCAGGGCAATGTCGGCCTGCGCTTCGTCCAGACCAAGACCACCAGCTCGGGCGGCGTCGCGTTCCCGACCAGCACCTGGTACACCTCGGCCGCCACCACGCCGTGCAACGCGCCGCTGGGTCCCAACTCGGTCACCAACATCTCGTGCTGGCTGACGCCCGACCTGCTGAACTTCAGCAACGGCGGCGGCGCGGACAACGACTTCAGCGGCAAGCACGACAACTGGCTGCCCAGCCTGAACGTCCGCTTCGGCCTCAGCGACAAAAGCTTCGTGCGCTTCGCCGCCTCGCGGGCCATGTCGCGGCCTGACTTCGGCCTGCTGCGCAACTTCGTCGGCATCCAGGTGCCGTCGACCGACACCTCGCCGAACTCGCAGTACGTGATCTGGAACGACCCGAACGCCCCGCACGTGGCGTCCAACGTCAAGGGCTTCAACTTCCAGTTCAACGCCGACTCCGGCTTCGGCGCGCTGAAGCCGATCACCGCCGACCAGTTCGACCTGGCCTTCGAGCACTACTTCACCGAAAGCAGCTCGTTCACCTTCGACGTCTTCTACAAGAAGCTGAACGGCAGCATCGCCTACGGCGAGTTCCTGCGCTCGTTCACCAACAACGGCTCGACCCAGAACGTGCTGGTCCGCGGCCCGCGCAACGGCAACGGCGGCGGCGAACTGACCGGCTTCGAAGTGGCCTACCAGACCTTCTTCGACTTCCTGCCCAGCCCGTGGGACGGCCTCGGCATCCAGGCCAACTACACCCACACCAAGCAGGAAGACATCCACAACTCCAACCTGGCCACCCAGCCCGGCTACGCGGCCGGCGGCACCGTCGCCTTCGGCGGCGGCCTGCAGGTCAACGGCGCGGTCATGGACAGCCATCGCCTGGCCGGCATCTCGGACGACGCCTACAACATCGTGGGCCTGTACGAGAAGGGCCCGATCGCCATGCGCCTGGCCTACAGCTGGCGCTCGGCCTTCCTGACCAACAACCTGGACTGCTGCATCGGCCTGCCGATGTACCAGAAGGGCGCGGGGTTCCTGGACGGCTCGATCCGCTACCAGGTCAGCGACAACATCGAAGTGTCGCTGGACGGCTCCAACCTCCTCGACACCACCACGGTCTTCCAGCAGCAGGTCTTCGGCGACTCGGCCCTGACCCCCGGCGCCAAGCCGGTGAAGATCGACTCGTCGTGGATCCGGAACGACCGCCGCATCCAACTGGGCATCCGCTTCAAGTACTAATCCCCCGATCGGACCACGCCGTCGCGGATCCTCCGCGGCGGCGTCGGTTCCGGCGTAGACGGGAGGCCAGGACCAATGCACACGGACAAGGGCGCGACCCTCAAGGTCGTGATCGTCGGCGGCGGCACGGCCGGCTGGATGTGCGCGGCCGGCCTGGCGCGGCTGCTGGATCCCAAGGCCTACGACCTGACCCTGATCGAGTCCGACGAGATCGGCACGGTGGGGGTCGGCGAAGCCACCCTGCCGCACATCAAGACCTACAACGACATGCTGGGGATCGACGAGGCGCAGTTCCTGCGCGAGACCCAGGGCTCCATCAAGCTGGGCATCGAGTTCCGCGACTGGAACCGCCCCGGCGACCGCTACATCCATCCGTTCGGCACGTTCGGCGAGCCGTGGAACGGGGTGGACTTCCAGCATCACTGGGTGCGGGCCAGGAACGCCGGGCGCGAGGTCGCGCCGCTGCAGGCCTATTCCTACGCCGTGGCCGCGTGCCGGGCGAACGCCTTCGAGTTTCCCAACCAGGACGACAAGTCGATCCGCTCGACCTACGCCTACGCCTACCATTTCGACGCCGGCCTCTATGCCGGCTTCCTGCGGCGCTGGGCGACCGCGCGGGGCGTGACGCGTATCGAGGGCCTGGTTTCCGACATCGCCCGCGACACGGCCGGCGGCCAGGTGCGCAGCCTGACCCTGAAGTCGGGCGCCGTGATCCCGGGCGACCTCTTCATCGACTGCACCGGCTTCCGCTCGCTGCTGCTGGCCGGCCAGATGGACGTGGCCTGGCAGGACTGGGGCCATTGGCTGCCCTGCGACCGCGCCCTGGCCGTGCCCTGCGCCACGGGCGGCGACGGCCTGACGCCCTATACCCGCGCCAGCGCCGACCTGGGCGGTTGGCGCTGGCGCATTCCGCTGCAGCACCGCACCGGCAACGGCTACGTGTTCTCCAGCGCCTTCCTCGACGAGGACCAGGCGCGCGAGACCCTGCTGGCCAAGCTGGACGGCCCGGCGCTGGACGAGCCGCGCCTGCTGCGCTTCAAGGCCGGCCGCCGGGTGCGGGGCTGGAGCGGCAATGTCGTGGCCATGGGCCTGTCCAGCGGCTTCCTGGAACCCCTGGAGTCGACCAGCATCTTCCTGATCCAGGCCGCCGTGATCGACCTGGTCAACCTGATGCCGACCCCGGGCGAGGGCGACCGCATGGACCCGCGCCTGGTCGCCGAGTTCAACCGCCTGTTCGAGATCCAGTACGACCGGGTCCGCGACTTCCTGATCCTGCACTACCGCGCCAACAGCCGGGTCGGAGAACCGCTGTGGGACCATGTGCGGACCATGGCGATCCCCGACAGCCTGGCGGCCAAGCTTCTGTTATTTGAGCGCCGCGCGGCCCTGCCCAACTACCAGTACGGCCTGTTCTCGCGCGACAGCTGGCTGTCGGTGCTGGAGGGGCAGGGGCTGGTTCCGCGCGCGTATGACCGCCTGGCCGAGAGCCTGACGCTGGACGACCTGGAGGCCCGGCTGGCCGACCTGAAGGCGCGGATCGACGGCAATGTCGCGACCATGACCAACCACGCCGACTTCCTGGCCCGCTACGCGCCCGGGGACCTGGGCGGACCGGTCCAGGCCGTGCGGGCGGTGTCGTGATGAGCGCGCCCGTCAGCATCGTCGTGGTGGGGCGCGATGCGGCCCTGTGGCTGTCGGCCTGCGTGCTGCGCGCGGCCCTGCGGCCGGCCGGGGTCGGCGTCACGGCGGTGGAGCTGCCGACCCGCCTGACGCCCGCCGACGTCCACGCCAGCCTGCCGCCGCTGGAGGCCCTGCACGGGATGCTGGGCCTGGACGAGGCGGCCCTGCTGCGCGCCACGCGCGGCGCCTTCTCGCTGGGACAGAACTTCGCCGACGTCTCGGGCGCGACCCCGGCCTTCTTCCACGCCCACGGCGCCTATGGCGCGCCGATCGACAACCGCGACTTCTTCCCGTTCTGGCTGAAGGCCCGGGGCCTGGGGCTGAACGTGGCGCTGGACGACTTCTCGCTGACCGCCGCCGCCGCCCGCCAGGGCCGGGTGCTGCTGCCCGACGAGGAGACCGAGGTCTTCGGCCGCACCGACTACGGCTACCACCTGCCGGCCCTGGCCTACGCCGCGGCGCTGAAGGGCCTCGCCAAGCGGCTGGGCGTCGAGCTGCACCAGGCCCTGTCCGTCGCGCCGACCCTCGACGCCGACGGCGAGATCGCCGCCCTGGACCTGGGCGAGGGCCGCAGCGTGCGGGGCGACCTGTTCGTCGACGCCACGGGCGGCGAGGCCGTGCTGATGACCGCCCTGGGCGTGGCGCGCGAGAGCTGGCGCGGCCATTTCCCGGCCGACCGGGTGCTGCGCGCCCAGGGGCCGCGCTTCGCTTCGCTGCCGCCCTACGCCGACATCCGCGCCTGGGCGCGCGGTTGGGTGGGGCTGCACCCCAGCCAGGCGGCGACCCATGTGGTCCAGGCCTATGCCGGCGATCTGTGCACGGACGACCAGGCCCTCGAGATGGCCGGCCGCATCTCGGGCCTGGCCCTGGCCGACGCCGTCGTCTCGGTCAGCGATCCGGGCCGTCGCGTCCAGGCCTGGAGCCGAAACTGCGTGGCGGTGGGCGAGGCGGCCTGCGCCTTCGATCCGGTGCACGGCGTCGACCTGCAGGCCGTGCAGCTGGGGCTGGTGCACCTGCTGCCGCTGTTCCCGGTGGCCGCCGACTTCGACGCCGAGCGGGCGACGTACAACGCCACGATGCGCGAGGTCTACGAGCGCCTGCGCGACTTCCAGTCGGCCCACTACGTCGCCAACCGCTACGCGAAGGCGCCGTTCTGGGAGCGGGCGCGGGCGGCCACGGCTTCGGACGTGCTGGCCCACAAGATCGCGACCTTCCAGGCGCGGGGCGACATCCCGCCCTCGGAACACGAGACCTTCGTCGCCGACAGCTGGCGGGCCCTGCTGACCGGTCACGGCGTGACGCCCGAGACCCACGCGCCAATGATCGACCGCACCTCGCCCGAGGTCGTGAAGGGCGAGTTCCGGCGCATCCTGTCCTTCATCAAGGACCAGGTGCTGAAGCAGCCGAGCCATGACCTCTATCTGGAAAGCTTCTGCTGATGGACGGCGGCGGCATGATCCAGCCTTGCGACATCGACGCCCTGCCGCGCGTGGCGACGGCCGCCTGCGCCTCGCCGGCGGACTTCGACGCGATCGTCCGCGCCGAGCGGCCGGTGGTGATCAAGGGGCTGCTGGAGGCCTGGCCCGCCCTGGCCGCCGGCCGCCAGGGACCCGCCGCCCTGAACGCCTACCTCAAGGCCATGGACGCCGGCGCCCCGGCCCCGGTCATGGAGGCGCCCGCCGCCACCGGCGGCCGCTTCGGCTACGGCGCCGACCTGCGCGAGTTCGCCTTCTCCAAGCGCCAGGCCGGGATCGGCGAGACCCTGGACCGCATCGAACGCCTGCTGGGCGAGCCGGACGCCCCGTTCGTGGCCATCCAGATGCTGCCCCTGGCCAGCCACATGCCGGAATTCGTGCGCCGGAACCCCAGCCCCCTGCTGCCGCCGCAGGTCATGCCGCGCCTGTGGGTGGGCGGGGCCGTCCGCACCCAGACCCACAACGACCGCGACCACAACCTGGCCGGCGTGATCGCCGGCCGCCGCCGCTTCGTGCTGTTCCCGCCGACCCAGGTCGCCAACCTCTATGTCGGCCCGCTGGACAATCCGCCGCCGCTGTCGCTGGTCGATCCCGAGGCCCCGGACCTGGCCCGCTTCCCGCGCTATCGCGACGCGTACGCCGCGGCCGAGGTCGCGTGGCTGGAGCCGGGCGACGCCCTGTTCGTGCCGAAATACTGGTGGCACCACGTCACCTCGCTCGCGCCCTACAACGCCATGGTCAACTGGTGGTGGGGCGACACGGGCGCGGGGCTGGAGCGGGCCAACGACGTCTTCCTGACCGCGCTTCTGGCCTTCAAGGACCTGCCGCCGGGCGAGCGCGCCTACTGGAAGGCGATGTTCGAGGCCTATGTCTTCGCCGGCGACGGCGAGGCGACGGCCCACATTCCGGACGGTCTGAAGGGCGCGCTGGGGCCGATGAGCCCGTCGTTCCGCGCCAACCTGGCGCGCCAGCTGAAGATGGCCTTCCTGAAGGGCGGCGCATGACCGCAGCCATCGCCGTTCCCCCCTTGCTGCTCGGTCGCCAGATCCGGCTCCAGCTCCTCCACCTGGGCGAGGAGCGCCAGCCGCTGCTGGTGGTCGACGACGTGCTGGACGATCCGGACGCGATGATCGAGGCCGCGCGCCAGGCCGACTTCTACAGCCCGCCGCACACCAACTATCCGGGGCTGAACGCCAACCTGCCGGAGTCGTACTACCGCACCGTGGTCACCGCCCTGCGCGGGCCGATCGCGGCGGCCTTCGGCCTGCCCAGCGAGGTCTACGTCAAGTATTTCGGCTATTTCGGCCTGGCCACGACCTCGGCGCGCGACGCCCAGCCGGTGCAGAAGATCCCGCACCACGACGGGCCCGACCCGAACCGGCTGGCCATGGTCCACTACCTGAGCCGGGGCGATCACGGGGGCACCGGCTTCTTCCGCCACAAGGCCACCGGCTTCGAGAGCGTCGACCAGAGCCGCCATGCGACCTACGTGGCCGTGGCCCAGGCCCAGCTGGCCGAGCGCGGCGTCGGCACGGCCGTCTATCCGGGGGCCGACATGGCCGACTACGACCTGATCGGCCAGGCCGACGGCGTGTTCAACCGGCTGATCGTCTATCGCAACCACGTCCTGCATTCGGCCCTGCTGAGGCCCGAGGCGGGCAAGGCCGATCCGGCCCAGGGCCGGCTGACCGCCAACGGCTTCATCGAGGCGGTGAGCTCCTGATGCGCCGTTCCTTCTCCCTCATCGTCGTCCGCGCGCGGGCGACGCGACCAGTCCTCCCCTGCGTCTCGGCTTTGGCCTGCGGAGCCGAGACGCCCTTTTTTCTTCTTCTGACGAAAGAGACCGTTCGATGATGTTGCGAACCCCGGCCCTGTTCGGCGCTCTGCTGAGCGCCCTGGCCGCCCCTGCCGTCGCGGCCGCCGCTGACCGCGAATGCGCCCAGTCGCCGGGCAAGGTGATCGAGGTCTGCGTCTTCACCAAGGACGGCTCGGCCTTCTACGAGGTGTCGCGCGGCGGCAAGCCGGTGCTGGCGGCCGCGCCCCTGGGCCTGACCTTCGCCGGCGAGCCCGCCGCGCGGATCACCGCCCTGACCGGCGCCAGGCGCTCGGCCTCCGACAGCAGCTGGGAGCAGCCCTGGGGCGAGCAGCGGGTGATCCGCGACAACCATTCGGAGTTGACCGTCTCGCTGGCCGGCGACACGCCGCTGAGCAAGACCTTCGACGTCACCTTCCGGCTGTTCGACGACGGCCTGGGCTTCCGCTACGCCTACGGCGCCGTTCCCGCCGGCCAGAACGTGTCCGTCACCGACGACCGCACCGCCTTCAAGCCCGTCGGGGCCTATGACGCCTGGTGGTACGAGGGCCTGGGCCAGGAGCGCGACGAGTACCTCTACAAGCAGACCGACGCCCGCCGGATCACCCTGGCCGAGACGCCGCTGACCCTGAAGCGCACGGCGGGCAACGAGGCCGGCGGCCTGTACCTGTCGTTCCACGAGGCGGCCCTGGTCGACTTCCCCAGCATGCTGCTGGCCGGCGACGGGGCGGGGACGCTGAAGGCCCGGCTGATGCCCTGGCAGGACGGGACCCTGGCCAAGAAGACCGGTCCCTTCACCACCCCCTGGCGCACGGTGCTGATCGGCGAGACCGCCGGCGCCCTGGCCGACAGCCGCATCGAGCTGAACCTCAACGAGCCCAGCAAGATCGCCGACACCTCGTGGATCAAGCCGGGCAAGTACGTGGGCATCTGGTGGGAAATGCACCTGGAGCGCTCGACCTGGGGCAGCGGTCCCAAGCACGGCGCCAACACCGCCAACACCAAGCGCTACATGGACTTCGCGGCCAAGTACGGCTTCGACGGCGTGCTGGTGGAAGGCTGGAACGAAGGCTGGGACGGCGACTGGATCAGCAACGGCGAGAAGTTCAGCTTCACCAAGGCCTATCCGGACTTCGACCTGAAGGCGATCACCGACTACGGCAAGTCCAAGGGCGTCAAGCTGATCGGCCACAACGAGACGGCCGGGGCGGTGCCCAACTACGAGGCCCAGCTGGAAGACGCCATGAAGCTCTATGAGAGCGTCGGCATCTCGCAGGTGAAGACCGGCTATGTCCGCCACAGCGGCACGATCCTGGACCAACAGGGCGAGCAGCAGTGGTTCGCCGGCCAGTACATGGTCCGTCACAACCTGCACGTCGCCCAGGTGGCGGCCCAGCACCACATCTCGATCGACGCCCACGAGCCGGTCAAGGACACCGGCCTGCGCCGCACCTGGCCCAACATGCTCAGCCGCGAAGGCGCGCGGGGCCAGGAGTTCAACGCCTGGGGCAACCCGACCAACCCGCCCGAGCACACGGTGATCCTGCCGTTCACGCGCATGCTGGGCGGGCCGATGGACTTCACGCCGGGCGTCTTCGACGTGGTGCACGGCAAGACCGAGCTGACCCGCCGCGGCCAGTCGACCCTGGCGGTGCAGCTGGCGCTGTACGTGGTGCTGTACAGCCCGATCCAGATGGCCGCCGACCTGCCGGAGAACTACGAGGCCAGGCCCGACGCTTTCCAGTTCATCCGCGACGTGCCCACCGACTGGGAGACCTCGAAGACGCTGCAGGGCGAGATCGGCGACTACATCGTGACGGCCCGCCAGCCGCGCGGCGGCAAGGACTGGTTCCTGGGCGCCCTGACCGACGAGACGGCCCGCAAGCTGACTCAGAAACTGGACTTCCTGGCCCCCGGCAAGCGCTACGAGGCCCAGATCTACGCCGACGGTCCGGGCGCGGACTACATCACCAACACCACGGCCCTGACGGTGTCGAAGAAGGTGGTGACCAGCAAGGACACGCTGGAGTTCGACATGGCCCCGGGCGGCGGCGCGGCGGTGCGGTTCAAGGCGCTGGATTGATCGCACAATCCGTTGTCATCCCGGAAAGCGCGCAGCGCTTGTCCGGGCCCCAGGGGCGGCTGCACGACCTAGGCCCAGTCACCTGGGTCCCGGACAGCCTCTGCGAGGCTTCCGGGATGACAACTTTTGTTGAGGTCAGAGTCTCTAGGTGCCCGCCGTCAAGCTGACGCTTGCTGTCTTCAGCCCCGGCGCCGAGGCCGCCACCCGCACTTCGCCCGCCTGACCGCGCCGCGTGCGGACGATCGCCTGGCAGAGGCCGTTGAAGGCCTTCCTCTGGCTGGCGACGTCGGCCTCGTGGCTGGTGGGATTGCCGTTGCCCACCCCGATCACGTCGCCAGGACCCGCGACCGCGAAGGTCACCAGGTCGTCGGCGCGGGGCACGATGCGGCCCTTGGCGTCCAGCACCTCGACCTTCAGCACAGCCACGTCCTGGCCGTCGGCGGCGTAGCGCGAGCGGTCGGCGGTCAGTCGCAGGGCGGCGGCCGGGCCGGCGGTCTCGCGGCGCTCGCGCAGTACGACCTTGCCGCCCTTGTAGCCGTGGGCCTCGATTACGCCGGGCGCGTAAGGGACCGACCATTCGACGTGGTGGTTGGGTTTCACGTCGCGCACGCCCTGGCTCTTGCCGTTCAGGAACAGCTCGACCTTGTCGCAGTTGCTGTGCGCCCAGACCGCGATCGGCTGGCCCTCGCGGCCTTCCCAGTTCCAGTGCGGCAGCAGGTGCAACAGCGGCTCGGGCCGCCACCAGGCGCGGTAGTAGTAGTAGTTGTCCTTGGGGAAGCCGCAGGTGTCGAGCGCGCCGAAGTGCGAGCTGATGCTGGGCCATTTGTTGAAGGGTGTCGGTTCGCCGCGATAGTCGAAGCCGGTCCAGATGAAGCCGCCCGCCACCCACGGACGGTCGGCCGCGTGGCTCCACCACTTTTCGGCCGTGGTCGCCCACCAGGGGTGCTCGGTGTCGTAGGCCGGCACGTAGAGCTTGGCGTCGTCGCGGGCGTATTCGCCGCGCGTGGCCACGGTGCTGGCGCTCTCGGTGCCGATCACCGGCACGTTCGGGAAGCGGGCGTGGAACTCGTCCATCTTCTCGTGGCGGTAGTTGAAGCCCTGCACGTCGATGACGGCGCTGATGCCCTCGCCGAAGCCGGAGTCCATGGCGGCGATGACCAGGCGGGTCGGGTCCAGGCGGTTGACCAGTCGCTTCATGGTCGCGGCCACCTTGGCGCCGCGGGCGGTGCCCTGCTGCGGCTCCTCGTTGCCGATCGACCACAGGATCACCGACGGGTGGTTGCGGTCGCGGCGGACCAGGCGCTCCAGCTCGTCCATCGACGTCGGGTCGCTGGACATCCGGCGGGTCTCGTCGATGACGACCATGCCCAGGCGGTCGCAGGCGTCCAGCAGCTCGGGCGTCGGCGGGTTGTGGGCGGCGCGATAGGCGTTGCAGCCCATCGACTTCAGCTGCTCCAGCCGCCAGACCTGCAGGGCGTCGGGAATGGCCGCGCCCACGCCGGCGTGGTCCTGGTGGTTGCAGGTCCCCTTCAGCTTCACGCTCTGGCCGTTCAGCAGGAAGCCCTTTGCGCCGTCGAAGGCGATCGACCGGAAGCCGAAGCGGGTCGCATGGCGGTCCACGACCGCGCCGCCGACCTTCACCTCGGTGACCAGGGTGTAGAGGTGCGGGGTCTCCAGCGACCACAGCACGGGATTGTCCAGGGCCACGGTCAGGGACAGCGACTGGCGCTCCCAGGCCGGCAGCCGGTCGGAGGCGGCGGCGGGGGTCAGCACCGGCTTGCCGGCGGCGTCCAGCACGGTGTGCAGCAGTTCGAACTCGGCGCGGGCGTCGCCGTCGTTGACCAGATCGGTGTCGATGGTCAGGGTCCCGTCGACCTTGGCGCGCACGAACACGCCCCATTGCGGCACGTGGACCGGGGCGGTCTTGACCAGCCAGACGTGGCGGTAGAGGCCCGCCCCCTCGTAGAACCAGCCCTCGCCCAGGCTGGCGTCGACGCGCACCACCAGACTGTTTTCCTGGCCGATATTGGCGATGTCGGTGATGTCGACGCGGAACGGCGAATAGCCGCTGTCTTCCTGCTCGAGGATGTAGCCGTTGACGATGACCAGGGCGTCGCGCATCGCGCCGTCGAACTCGATCGACAGCCGCTTGCCGGCGTCGGCGGCGGGCAAGGCGAAGGTCTTGCGGTACCAGCCGACGCTGGTCTCCGGGAACTCGCGGCCCAGGGGCTTGTAGCCGTGGGCGGCGCGCAGGTCCTCGTCGTCGGGCTTGCCGGACGGCACATAGGCGGGGTTATCGACGAAGGGCAGCTCGACGGCCCAGTCGTGGGGCAGGGTGACCGGCGCCCAGGCGCCGGCGTCGAAGGCGGGGTCGGACAGCCGGCTGACCTGCCAGTTGGCGGCGGTCGCGCCGGCCTTGGCGAAGGTGCGCTGGTTGGCTCCGAAACCGAAATCCTTGGCCGGGTCCTGGGCGTGGCCCAGCTTGAAGCGCCAGTCGAAGTCCAGCGACAGGCGCTCGCGCGGGGCCAGGTCGATGACGGGAAGGACGGGGCGGGAGGACGCGGCGGGCGCGCTCTTCGGCGCGGCGCGGGCGGACGCGGCCGCGAGGGCGGCGGCGCCGGCGGTGGCGGCCAGGGCTTGGCGGCGGCTGAAATCGACCATGGGGTCCTCACGCGGAAAGCAAAAAAATGGGGAGGAAGCGCGGATGGCTTCCTCCCCAGGTGCAGGATGTCATCGGGGAGGTGTGATGAATCCCAGCTTGGCAAGACGAGCTTGCCGCCGCCACCCCCGCAGGACGAAGGGGTGGCGGAAAGGGTTAGAACTTCAAGGTCACGTCGGCGAGGTAACGACGGCCGTAGACGTCATAGCGACCGATCCGGTTGGGATCGTTGTCGCGGTACATCCGCAGTTCCTCGTTGGTCAGGTTGTTGGCCTGGAAGCGGACCGTGACGTGGTCGTTGATGTTGTACGACGCGCTGAAGTCGAGGGTCTTCTCGCTCTCCAGGGTCTGCAGGTCCGCGCCGTTCCAGCCGTAGATGACCGTCATCGGCGAGTGGTACTTCCAGCCCAGGCGCGCTTCGACCGGACCGTTGGCGTACCAGAGGTCGACCGTGGCGGTGTGCTTGGCCAGGCCGGTCATGTCGAGCGGGTTGTTGACCGGCGAGAACTCCTTCAGGTCGGAGTCGACATAGGCGTAGTTCGAATAGACGCCGAACTTGTCGAACGGACCCGGCAGGAAGAAGAACGGCGTCTGGAAGGTCAGTTCCAGGCCCTGGATGTAGCCGTCGCCGCCGTTGGTCGGGCTGGAGACGGCGTAGGTGGTGCCGCCGTAGGCGATCGGGGTCTGCTTCCAGCCGATGTAGGAGCTGACGTCCTTGTAGTAGTACGAGGCCGCGATCAGGGCTTCCGGACGGAAGTACCACTCGGCCGAGGCGTCGAACTGCACCGCCTCGAACGGCTTCAGCGTCGGGTTGCCGGCGCTGCCCGTGTAGGGCGACCAGGTGGTCAGGGTGCGGCTGGCGCGCAGCTCGTCCAGCGGCGGACGGGCGATCACCTTGGCCAGGCCCAGGCGGAACACCTTGCCGTCGCCGAAGTCGAACTTCACGTTCGCCGAGGGCAGGATGTCGGTGTAGTCGTTGTCGATGGACACCGGCGAGAACACGCCCAGGGTGTCGGCCTGCTGACCGTCGCTGCTGGTCTCGGTGTGCACCACGCGGACGCCGATGTTGCCGGTCGCCCACGAGCCGCCGATGCTGTCGGCGGCGAAGTTCAGCTTGCCGTAGCCTTCGAAGACCTTCTCGTTGACGCTCCACTGCTGGGCCAGGTTCTCCGAGCCGTGGCTGGGGTCGAAGGCGTTCGCGCCGTACAGGACCGCGGCCAGGGCGTCGAAGTCGCCCGTGACGACCGCCGGCACGTCGAAGGCCCTGACCTTGTAGTAGCTGAGCATGCTCGCCGGCACGACCGTCCCGGCGTTGGCCCAGGGGTAGAACTGGAACATGCTGTGGTCTTTGGTGCGGTTGGAGGCCCGCGCGCCGAACTGGACGCTCTTGAACGCTCCGCCCGCCAGGTCGCGGGTGAAGTCCAGCGCGCCGGCCGCCAGCTCGTCGTTCAGGTGTTCCGGACCGTCGTTCTGGCCGCCCTTCCACGAGTTGTACTGCGGCAGGGTGGTGATGTCCTGGGTCAGCTTCACGGTCGGCTTCACGCCGGCGCGGGTGTCGAACGACATCGTCGACGGATAGGTTTCCAGGCGCACCGCCGCCCAGTTGTTCTCACGCTCGGCCTTCGAATAGGACAGGTCGCCGACGACGGTCCACGCGTCGTTGGTCCACTTGCCGTTCAGGCCGGTGACGAACAGCTTCTTGTCCTCGGTGTAGCGCGCGATCACGCTGTGCACCGCGTTGTTGGACACCAGGTTGGCGGCCACGACCGTGTTGTTGATCAGGGTGTAGGACGCGCCCGGGGCGTTGTAGTCGCCGGCGTTGCCGTTGGCCCAGTTGCCCCAGTTGTTCCAGCCGTAGATCGCCTGGTCCTGGTTCTCGTTGATCTTGATGTCGGAATAGAGGGCGTCGAACTTCAGTTCGAAGTTGTCGCTGGGCTTCCACTGCAGGCCGGTGGAGACGCCGTTGCGCTTCTGGTTGAGCTTCTTGACCTCCAGCTGCGCGCCCCACGGGGTGGCGTCCAGCTTGCCGTCGCCGTTCAGGTCGCCGCTGGAATCGCTGGCGCCGGCCGGCTGGCGGATGGTCGAGTCGTTGTAGCCCCAGCCCTGGAACGAGACGTAGCCGTTCTTCTGCTTCTGGCTGGTCAGGCCCAGCACGATGGCCAGGTCGTCATTGATCTTGTGCACCCACGAGCCCGAGGCGCGGTAGCCGGTCTGGTCGTAGTTGGGGATGTCCTTGCCGCCGTCGTAGAAGACCGGGCCGGCGCGCAGGACGAATTCGGGGCCCTTGTAATCGAGCGGGGCGATCGTATCGATGTTGATCGTCGCGGCCACGCCGCCGGCGATCAGGTCGGCCGACTGCGACTTGTAGACCTGGACGCCCTGGACGACTTCCGAGGGGTAGATCTCCCAGCGGACGTTGCGGTCCGGCTCGGACGAGGCGACTTCGCGGCCGTTGACGGTGCCCAGCACCAGGCGGGCGCCCAGGCCGCGCACGACGGCCTGGCTGTCGTTGCCGCGGTCGCGGGTGGCGTTGACGCCCGGCAGGCGGGCGATGGATTCGGCGATGGTCACGTCGGGCAGGACGCCGATGTCCTTGGCCGAGATGGCTTCGACGACCTTGTCGGAACCACGCTTCACGTCGAGGGCTTCACGCAGGCTCTTGCGCACGCCGGTGACGACGACTTCGTCGACCTGCGACGAGTCGGAGGCCGGGGCCGGCGCGGTTTGCGCATGGGCGCTGGCGGCGGCCATCAGGGCCAGGCCGCTGGCGGCTGCAAGCAATTTGTAGTGGGTCATCGTTGGTTCCCCCAGGGACGACGGCGCCGCGTTCGCAAAGACGCGGCTGCTCTGTGTTTGTGATGCGGTGAACTCTCCGGCGCGAAAAAGGCGGCCGGTTCGAGGTGGGCGCGGGGTCCGCGCCGTTGCGCTTCTGGCGAGCGCTCCCGTCCTGGCGCGAGCGCCAAGCGGAGCCTTTATTTATCATATCAATCACACATGACAAGCCTCAGCATGTGGGACGGCCGATTTGTCGGACCGCTGTGTCGCAAAGAACCCACCTCGCGCGTCTTCAGTTATGTCGACATCAGAAACGGAGGCCGTCGCCATGGACGCCCGACCAACCCTCACCCCCGCCGCCGAGCTCGCCGCGCGCAGCCCGGTGCGGTTCCCCAACGAGAGCCCCGAATACCGGGCCGCCCGCACCGCGCTGCTGGCCGAGGAGCTGGAGCTGCGCCGCCATCTCGAGCGCGTCGCCCAGCAACGCCGCGACCTGCCGCCCGGCGGCGAGGTGCGGGGCGACTACCAGTTCGAGGGCGAGGAGGGCCGCGTCGACTTCGCCGGCCTGTTCCGCGACAAGCAGACCCTGGGCGTCTACAGCTACATGTTCGGACCGCAGCGCGAGCGGCCCTGCCCGATGTGCACGGCCCTGCTGGGCCCGCTGGACGGCAACGCCGCCGACCTCGACCAGAAGATGTCGCTGGCGGTGGTGGCCCGCTCGCCGCTCGACAAGCTGCTGGCCTTCAAGCGGGAACGCGGCTGGCGGAACCTGCGGCTCTACACCGACCTGAACGGGAACTACTCGCGCGACTATTTCGGCCTGCTGCCGAACGGCGACGAGATCCCGGCCTACAACGTCTTCACCCGCCGCGATGGGGTGATCCGCCACTTCTGGTCCGGCGAGATGACCGGCGACAGCGCCGATCCCGGCCAGGATCCCCGCGGCGCCCCCGACTTGGTCCCGCTGTGGAACTTCCTGGACATGACGCCGGAGGGGCGCGGCGGGGATTGGTATCCGAGCCTGGATTACAGGAAGTAGCGGGGTTCACCCAAAACCGTTGTCATCCCGGACAGCCCCTGCGGGGCTTCCGGGATGACAACCTTTGAGTGGCTGAGGGGAGGGGTATTTACTCCCCCACCCGCACCACGCTGGCTCGCTGTCCCACCGTCGCGGTGACCGCCGAGGCGTCCGCCACGCCCGCCGCCGTCGTCGCCGTGGCCACGGTCACCGAGGTCCCGGGCGCCAGTCGCGTGCGGTAGACGAAGGCGTCGCCCTCGCGGGTCATGGGCCTGGGGCCGACGCCGGCCAGGAAGTCGCCGTCGATGAAGGCGGCTTCGCTCGTCGCCTTGGTCTTGAACGTCACCTCCACCGGCAGGACGTAGGCGTGCTTCAGCCAGGCCTCGGCGCTGCCGTTGTCCTGGCCCTTGTAGTCGAACACCGCCGCGTTCTCCCAGTTGGAGCCCTTGCCCCAGCGGGTGCCGCACGACTTGGTCGAGACCCAGGCCGGCTCCCAGTAGAAGACGCCCGTGCCGCCGCTGGACAGCACCAGCTGGGTCAGGTCGACCAGATATTTCTGTTGGCCCGCCGGCGTGGCCGGATAACCGGCGATCAGCGAGTCCTCGCCCAGCAGGTTGGGCGAGGTGTCGGCGTTCTCGGTGGTGAACGGATAGGCCGTCTCGACCACCAGGACGTCGGCCGCGTAGGTGTGGCGCAGCCGGTCGATCGTCTGGCCCAGCTGGGCCATCGAGCGCTTGGACCACTTGCTGTAGTAGCTGAGGCCGATGATGTCGTAGTCGGTGACGCCGGCCTTGGTCGCCGCCGCGAACCAGGGCTCGGCGTTTTCGGGCTGGGCGATATGCAGCATCACCCGGGGCGGCTTGCCCGTCTCCTTGCCGGCGTCGCGCACGGCCTTGATCCCGGCGTTGAACAGCAGGGCGTTGCGGTTCCAGTGGATGGGTTCCTTGGCCTTGGCCAGGCTGGAGACGATCTCGCCGTTGGTCTCGTTGCCCACCTGCACCAGCTCGGGCATCAGGCCCTCGCGGTCCAGTTCGACCAGGGTGTCGTGGGTGAAGGCGTACAACGCCTTGGCCTGGTCCTGTGTCGAGAGCTTGGCCCAGGCCTTGGGGGCGATCTGCTTGTCGCCGTCGGCCCAGTCGTCGGAATAGTGGAAGTCCAGCAGCACTTGCATCCCGGCCGACTTGGCGCGTTTGATGCTGCGCTTCACGTCGGCGAGGTTGGAGTACTTGGTCCAGTCCGGATCGTTCCAGATGCGGATGCGCGCGACGTTGGCGCCCGCCGACTTGAAGAACCGGAACTGGTCGACGCTCGCGCCGCCGGATTTGTAGACCGCGCCGCAGTCGTCCATCTCGTTGGCGTAGGAGATGTCGACGCCGAGATAGATCGGGGGCTCGGCCGCCTGGGCGACGCTGAGGCTCAGCAGGCTGGCGGCCGTCCCGGCGATGATGAAGCGGTTGCCCCGCATGACGTTCTCTCCCGACGTTTACGCGCCTCGCTGAGGAGGCGGGCGGAAGGTCGCCGCAATTATATTATAAATCAAGCGCAGAGTTTGAAGGCGGGGACACACACTCACCCTGAGACCTTGCCGACCTGGCGAAGCCCATGGGTGAGTGTGTGTCCCCCAAGTCGTCTACGGCCCCACCCCGCTGAACGTCCGCTGCTCCTCGAACCCCGGCCGCGGCGTTACGCCGTCGGTCCAGATCGGGGGCGCGGGATGGGCGTCGGCGACGCTCCGGGTGCTCAGCCCGTCATGCGCGAAATCGTCGACGGCGATCACCGCCGCCACCGCCTTGTCGGCCGCCTCCAGGGCCGCGATCTCCTCCGCCGACACCCAGCCCTGCTCGACCCCGTCCCGCCAGTGGCGGACCTTCTGGGCGCGCAGGCGGTCGTGGATCGGCTGGGTGGCGACCACCCGTTCGAAGGCGTCGATGAGCTGGCCGACGGCCTCGTCCTGGCCGCCCACATAGACGTTCTCGATCAGCCGGTCGCGGGTCTCCGACGGGTGCAGCAGCAGCTCGGCGCAGGCGCTGGTCACGCGGTCCGACGGTCCCCGGCGGCGCGGCCCCAGCGGCAGGATCGCCGCCCGCAACAGCCAGCCGGCGAGCTGGTTGGGCAGGTTGGCGAACACCTCGTCGAAGCGCTGCTCGATCGTGGCGAAGCCGGTGTCCATGCACCATTGCAGCAGCGGGAAGTCGGCGTCCTGGCGGCCCTCGTCCTCCCAGCGCTTGAGGGCGCCCGACAGGAAATAGAGCTCGGCCAGGATGTCGCCCAGGCGGCCCGACAGCATCTCCTTGCGCTTCAGGGCGCCGCCCAGGGTCAGCAGGGCGATGTCCGAGGTCAGGGCGAAGGCGGCGCTGTAGCGGCCCATCCGGCGGTAGAACTGACTGGCCCGCCCAGCGTCCGGCGCCGGGGCGAAGGCCCCGCCGGTCCAGCTGCGGCTCCAGGCCCTCAGCCCGGTGCGGATGCTGTGGGCCACGTGCTTCCAGAACACGGCGTCGAAGTCGGCCAGGCCCTTGGCGCGGTCTTCTTCGCCGATGGCCAGGATCTCCTGCAGCAAATAGGGATGCGCCCGGATCGCGCCCTGGCCGAACACCATCAGGCTGCGGGTCAGGATGTTGGCGCCCTCGACGGTGATGCCCACCGGGATAGCCCGGTACTGCGAGCCCATGTAGTTGCGCGGCCCCTCGATCACCGCCTTGCCGCCGTGCACGTCCATGGCGTCATTGACGACCACCCGCATCCGCTCGGTGGCGCCCGACTTCAGCAGGGCCGAGATCACCGACGGGTGATGGCCCAGGTCCAGGCCCGCGCAGGTCAGGCGGCGGCCAGCGTCCAGCAGGTAGGCGTTGCCGGCGATGCGGGCCAGGCGCTCCTGCACGCCCTCGAACTTGCCGATCGGCACGTTGAACTGGCTGCGGACGCGGGCGTAGGCCCCCGTGGTCAGGGCGCTGAAGCTGGCCGCCGCGCCCGACAGGGCCGGCAGCGAGATGCCCCGACCCGCCGCCAGGGCGGTCATCAGCATCTTCCAGCCCTGGCCCACGCGCTCGGCCCCGCCGATCACCAGGTCCATCGGAATGAAGACGTCCTTGCCCCAGTTGGGACCGTTCTGGAACGTCTGGAAGGCGGGCAGATGGCGGCGGCCGATCTCGACCCCGGCGGTGTCGGTGGGCACCAGGGCGCAGGTGATGCCGATGTCCTCCTCGCCGCCCAGCAGGCCGTCCGGGTCGCGCAGCTTGAAGGCCAGGCCCAACACCGTGCAGACCGGTCCCAGGGTGATGTAGCGTTTGTGCCAGTTCAGGCGGATGCCGAGGACCTCCTGGCCCTTCCATTGCCCGCGGCAGACCACGCCCTCGTCGACCATGGCCCCGGCGTCGGACCCCGCCTCGGGGCTGGTCAGGCCGAAGGCGGGCACCTCGCGACCGTCGGCCAGGCGCGGCAGCCAGTGGTCGCGCTGGGCCTGGGTCCCGAACTTCATGATCAGCTCGCCCGGACCCAGGCTGTTGGGCACCATGGCCGTCACCGCCGCCGACACCGAGCGGGTGGCGATCTTGCGCACGATCTCGGCGTGGCCGAAGGCGCTGAAGCCCAGGCCGCCGTAGTCCTTGGGGATGATCATGCCGAAGAACTTCTGGCTCTTCAGATAGGCCCAGGCCTGGGGCGGCAGGTCGCGCGTCTCCCAGGTCATGGTCCAGTCGTCGAGCATGGCGCACAGGGTGTTGACCGGCCCGTCGATGAAGGCCTGCTCGTGCGGGCGCAGCTTCGGCGTGGGGAAGGCCAGCAGTTCGTTCCAGTCCGGATCGCCGGTGAACAGGGCCGCGTCCCACCAGGTGTCGCCGGCGTCGATCGCCTCGCGCTCGGTCTGGGACAGGGCGGGCATGACGCCGCGCGCCCATTGCAGGATCGGCCGGGAGATCAGGTCCCGGCGGAAATCGAAATCGGTCATGACGCCACCTCGGAAACAGATGGACGTCAAACGCGGGGAAGGGCTTTGGGCTCCGGTCTGGTCGCCAGGTAGAGCGAGATCGAGCCGGTCAGGGTGGGGACCACGCGCCGCTCCTCGACGCCCGCGAAGCCGGCCTGGGCCATCAGCGACGGCAGCACGCCCTTGGCGTTGGGCTCGGTCAGGGCGAAGCCGTCGACCATCTGCACCTGACGGAACAGCAGCCGCATCAACGCCGTGCGCTGCAGGCCGTAGTCGCCGACGATCATCGCCCCGCCCGGCTTCAGCGCCGCGTGCATGGCCTGGAGAATGGCCAGCTTCATCGGCAGGGGGCACTGGTGCAGCACCAGGCTGGAGACGACCTTGTCGGCCGATCCCGTCGGCGCGACCTCGGCCAGCCGGTCGCCCATGGCCCGGCGCCAGTCGATCTCGACCCCCGCCCTGCGCGCCTTGGCGGCCGCCAGGGCCAGGACGGCCGGGTCGGGATCGGCGCCGACGATCCGCGCGGCCGGGCAGGCGGTCTTCAGCATCACCGCCAGGGCGCCGGTGCCGCAGCCGACATCGAGGATGGTCTCGCCGGGCCGGGGATCGATCAGGGCGACCAGGGCCGAGCGCCAGGTCCGCTCGCGGGTCGCCAGGGCGACGACGTGGTCGTAGAGACCGGTCAGTTCGGGCCGGCCGAGGGCGGGGACGTAGGGGCGGGTGTCCGGGGGGCGGGTGTCGATCATGAGGGCAGCATGGCCGGCGGCGGAGGAGGACGATTGAACGTAGCGGCTAGGGGGCTCACTTAGCCGCCATCCCACGGTTGTCATCCCGGAAAGTGCGCAGCACTTGTCCGGGACCCAGGGGCGGTCGCACAGCATTCGCCCAGTCCCCTAGGTCCCGGACAGCCTCTACGAGGCTTCCGGGATGACAACGATTTTGGTGCGGCGGCCTCAAACCGGGATCTGCGTCGCCGTCACCCCGAACATCCCCTTCAGCGTGCGGGCGAAATGGGCGGCGTCGGCGAAGCCCGCCAGGTGGGCCGAGGCGGTCACGTCCTCGCCGGACTTCAGCGCCACGAAGGCCCGCTGGACCCGGCGCCACAGCAGGTAGCGGCGATAGGGCAGGCCCAGGGCCTCGACGAACAGGTGGCGGTAGCGCTCGGGCGACAGGTTCGCCGCCCAGGCCGCCACGGCCAGGGGCACGGGTCCTTCGGCCAGCCGCGCGTCGATCACGGCCAGCGAGCGCGCGAGGGCCTCGGGCAGCGGCGCGGCGTCATGCGGTTCGGGATCGGTCAGGATGCGCCGCCAGGCCTGGAGGCGCGGATTGGGCGAGCTGAGGACCAGCGCGTCGGGCAGGGGGCGCAGGGCCGTCAGCATGGCCACGGCCTCGGCGCTGGGGGCCATGGCCTCGACGAAGACCTGGCGGGCCTGGTCGTGCGGCTCAAGGCGATGCTGAACCAGGGGATCGACCAGCACGGCCCGGGCCTCATGCCGCCGGCCCAGGCCGTCCACGACGCCCACCGGCGTGTCGCCCAACACCAGCTGGGCGGCCAGGTGGCGGTGCGGGACGCTGGCCCCGATGGAGCCGGTCCACACCGCCCAGCGGTCGCCGAGGTCCAGTTGGCCATGCCAGAGCCGATCGCTCACCACCGGGGTCCCTCGCGCTGCGCCGCCCCTCACACCTAAGCCCATCCGCGCCGTCGGCAAGGCCCCGGGGCGCTGTCAGCAAACCGACACACGATGCGGCTAGTTCAGCGCCTCGAGGATCCGGCGCAGCGATGAGGGGGCGGACGTCTTCCATGGCTTGGCTACGCGACATCGACCGCTGGTTCGCCGCCAGCGTCCTGCCCTACGCGGCCAACTACCGGGCCTACGCCCGCAAGCTGGTCGGCGACGAGGGCGACGCCGAGGACCTGGTGCAGGAGGCCTACGCCAAGGTGCTGGGCGTGGCCGAGTGGCGACGGCTGGAGACGCCCGAGCGGTTCGTGATGACGATCATCCGCAACCTGGCCTTCGAACGCTTCCGCCGCGCCAAGGTGGTGGGCATCCGTCAGATCGGGGTGCTGGAGATGGACGCTCTGCCCGACCCGGCGCCGGACGCCTATGCGGTGACCAGCGCCCGCCAGGAGCTGGACCTGGTGCTGGCCGCCCTCGAGCGGCTGCCGGTCCAGTGCCGAAAAGTGCTGACCTTGCGAAAAATGCACGGCCTTTCGCCCGGGCAGATAGCGGTTAGGTTGAACTTGTCCGTCTCTACAGTCGAGAAACACCTCGCCAAGGGCCTGAAGCTCTTGACCAAGGCCCTGGCCACGGGCGATGGCCGCAGTATCGGGAAACGATCGAGTTCATGGGCAAACCGGGCGATCAAGACAGAGACGCGCTGATCGCCGAGGCCTCGCTGTGGCTGGCGCGCCTCGACGCCGGCCGTGCTTCCGAACAGGACCTGGACGCCTGGCGCGAGGCCGATCCGCGCCGCGCCGCCGCCTTCGCCGAGGTGGCCACGGCCTGGAGCCGCCTGGACGCCCTGCGCGAGGCCGAGGACGAGGCGACGCCGCGGCCCAGCCGCCGCGCCTGGCTGACCGGCGGCGGGGCGGCCCTGGCGGCCGGCCTGGCGGGCGCGGCCTATCTAGGGCGTGATGTCCTGCTGCGCGACCGCGTGACCACCGGGGTGGGCGAGCGCCGCACCCTGGCCCTGCCCGACGGCAGCTCGGTCGAGCTGAACACCGACACCGAGGTCTTCTGGCGGTTCGACCGCAAGCGGCGGCGGCTGTGGCTGTCGCGCGGCGAGGCGGCGCTGATGATCGCCCACGACCAGTTGCGGCCGTTCGAGCTATTCACGTCTCAAGGCCTGGCGCGTCTGGCCGCCGGCCAGTTCAACGCCCGCCTGCGCCCGGCGGGGCTGGACCTGATCGTGCTGGCCGGCCAGGCGGCGGTCGAGACCGCCTCGGGCGCGGCCCGGGCCCAGGTGGTCGGGCCCGCCGACGCCCGCCAGGCCCTGGAGGTCACGCCGCACGGCGTCGCGGTTGTCGCCACGCCCGAGGACGAGGTCCAGAGCGTCCAGGCCTGGCGGCGCGGCGAGATCGTCTTCGAGGGCCAGCCCCTGTCGGTCGCGGTCGAGGAGTACAATCGCTACCTGACCCGCAAGCTGGTGATCGCCGACGACAAGGCCGGGTCCCTGCGCCTGGGCGGCCGCTTCCTGACCGGCGATCCCGACAGCTTCCTGGACGCCCTGCGCATGACCTTCGGTGTACGGATCGTCGAGGACGGGCCGTCGCGAATTCTTCTTAAATCTCGATAGGGGTTTTGCCCCGCTCCCCCGTCTTGCCGTTCGAGACGCCGATCACGGCGATCAACGACAACAGGGGGCTCTCCTATGATCAAGACCTTGGGTCTGCGCCTGGGCGCATGCGCGTTGCTGGCCACCACGGCGCTGGTTTCCGTCGTCCCGGTGAAGGCCGTGGCCCAAGCGGCCGCGCGGGTGACCTTCGACATCCCGGCCGGCGACACCGCCACCGCCCTGAACGCCTTCTCGCGCCAGGCCGGCGTGCAGCTGATGTTCCCCTACGACGTCGCCGCTCGCCACCGCACCGCCGGGCTGAAGGGCGCCTACGGCCGCGAGGAGGCCCTGCGCCGGCTGATCGACGGCGGCGAGCTGGAGATCGCCTCGGCCAACGCCCAGGTCATCACCCTGCGCGAAAAGGGTTCGGCCCCTTTGGCCGCCGGCTCGGCGGCCGCTGACACCGTCGCCGAGATCATCGTCACCTCGCGCGCCGGCTCGGACGCCCGCACCCGGCTGGAGACCAGCTACGCCGTCACCACCATGAACGAGGAGTCGCTGCGGATGCGCGCCCCGATGGGCGTGGCCGACGCGCTGAAGGCCGTGCCCGGCTTCTGGGTCGAGGCCTCGGGCGGCGAGGCCAGCGCCAACATCCGCGCCCGCGGCATCCCGCAGGAAGGCTATTCGGCCATCGCCCTGCAGGAGGACGGCGCGCCGATCCAGCACGACGGCGGCCTGGGCTATCTGAACGCCGACCAGTCGTTCCGCCTGGACGAGACCATCGACCGCATCGAGGTGGTGCGCGGCGGCCCCTCGTCGATCTTCGCCTCCTACGCCCCCGGCGGCACGGTCAACTTCATCACCCGCAAGGGCGGCGACACGCCGGAAGGCATCGCCAAGGTCCAGATCAGCGACTACGGCACCAAGCGCGTCGACCTGTTCTACGGCGGCCCGCTGGCGGCCGGCTGGCACGCTTCGATCGGCGGCTTCTGGCGCGAGGAAGACGGCATCCGCGACCCGGGCTTCGACGCCAACAAGGGCTATCAGTGGCGGATCGAGGCCGGGCGCGACTTCGAGCGCGGCAGCATCGAGTTCAACCTGAAACACCTGGACGACAACGTCATCCTGTTCGCGGGCGTGCCGCTGAAGTTCAACGCCGCCGGCGAGCCCAGCGCCGCCCCCGGCTTCGACCCGCTGACCGGCACCCTGGCCGGGCCGGAGACCGCCCACCTGACCCTGCGCGGCCCGACCGGCCCGTTCAACTGGGACCTGACGCGCGGCACCGAGGTCGAGCTGACCCAGGCCACGGCGGTGTTCAAGTACGAGCCGTTCGACGGCTGGCATTTCCAGGACACGCTGCGCTACCGCACCTCGGAGTCCAAGCGCATCGGCCTGTTCCCCAACACCCCGGTGCTGGGCAGCGCCCGCATCGCCCAGTACCGCGCCGCCCTGCTGGCCGCCACGCCCGGCGCCACCGATGTGCAGCTGCGCTACACGACCAGCGGCGAGGTGTTCAACACCGCCGGCGCCGGCCAGAACGGCAACGGCCTCGTGCTGGACGGTTCGCTCCGCTACGTCTCGGTGCCGCTGGACGAACTGATCAACGACGCCCGCTTCCTGCACAAGTTCGAGTTCGGCGAGCAGAGCCATGACGTGGCGTTCGGCGTCTACACCGCCCACGTCGAGGAGGCCTTCAACCGCTACTCGGCCAACGCCCTGCTGGACGTGCGGAGCAATGCCCGCCGCCTGGACCTGGTGGCCGTCGACGCCACGGGCAAGGTGCTGTCCAGCCTGACCGAGAACGGCATCAGCCGCTACGGCGCCGAGTTCGCCAACGGCGACGGCAAGTCCAACACCGTGGCCCTCTACCTGACCGACGAGTGGAGCATCACGCCCAAGCTGCGCGTCGACGCCGGCGTGCGCTGGGAGAAGATCGAGTTCGAGGGCCGCAGCGAGCGCTCGACCACAATCAATCTCGGCCAGTCCCCCACCCCGGCCGACGACACGGTGCTGGCCGGCACGGGCGTCTATGACCGCCTGGACCGCAAGTTCGACCACGCCGGCTGGACCCTGGGCGTCGACTACAAGTTCACCGGCGATATGGGCATGTTCGCCCGCTACACCTCGGCCTTCCGCCTGCCGTCTCTGGGCGACTACATCACCAACGCCACCAACTCGACGGGCATGGTCCAGACGATGGACCTGTCGGAGCTGGGCTTCAAATGGGTGACTCCGAAGATCGAGCTCTACGCCACGGCCTTCCAGACCACCTACGACAACCTCGGCTTCGGCAGCCTGGTGTTCAATCCGACCACCGGCGCCTACGTCAACCAGACCAGCATGACCGGCACCAAGACGCTGGGCCTGGAGCTGGAAGGCACGGTGCGCCCGGTCTCGTGGTTCGACCTGAACGTCAGCGCCACGATCCAGAACCCCGAGTTCGGCGACTACAAGTTCGAGGAAAGCTGCACCGTCGCGGCCTCGGACCCGACCTGCCAGGTCAAGCCGCCGGCCACGACGGCCAGCCGCACCCGCGACTTCACCGGCAACCAGCTGATCCGCGTGCCCAAGACTTCGTTCCGGGTGACGCCGGGCCTGAACCTGCTGGACAGCAAGCTGCGCCTGCAGGCCACCGTCGAGCGCTACGGCGATCGTTATTCCGACGCCGCCAACACCTCGAAGCTGCCGGCCTACACCCTGCTGGGCGCCACGGTCCGCTACAACATCACCGACGCCCTGACGGTCTACGCTTACGGCAACAACCTCACCAACGAACTGGGCCTGACCGAGGGCAATCCCCGCGCCGGCCAGATCATCAGCGGCGAGGCCGGGGCCCTGTACGGCATCGGCCGTCCGGAGTTCGGCCGCTCGTTCCGCGCGGCGCTGATGTACCGGTTCTAGTCCTTCTTCCCCGCATTCCCCGCGACTGGGCGGCCGGTTTCGACCGGTCGCCCGCCTTTTTAGGGAGCCGAACATGGTCCGTTGGCTGGCGCTGATCTTCCTCTTCCTGGCCTCGCCCGCCTGGGCCGCCGACGCGGGCAAGCCCGACCTGGTCCTGACCGGCCAGGTGCTGGGCGCCGACCACCAGACCTACAAGCCGGTGACCTTCGACGTACCGGAAGGCGTCACCCGCCTGACCGTCGAGGTCGACTACGCCCGCGACCAGAAGACCGTCGTCGACCTGGGCCTGCTGGACCCGGTGCGGTTCCGCGGCTGGAGCGGCGGCAACAAGAAGCGCTTCACGGTCTCGGCCGAGGACGCCACCCCCAGCTACCTGCCCGGTCCGCTGCCGGCCGGCCGCTGGACCCTGCTGCTGGGCGTGCCCAACGCGCGACCGAACTCCAACGCCGCCTACGAGGCCAGGATCACCTTCGAGCGCCGGCCCGGCGTCACCGGCTTCGCCCCCGGGCCGCTGAAGGCCGCGCCCGGCTGGTATCGTGGCGACCTGCACATGCACACCGCCCACAGCGACGGCTCCTGCCTGGCGCAGTCGGGCGTCCGGGCCCCGTGCCCGGTCTACCGCACCGTCGAGGCCGCCAAGGCCCGGGGCCTGGATTTCATCGCCATCACCGACCACAACACCACCAGCCACTACGAGGCCATGGCCGAGCTGCAGCCGGCCTTTGACCAGCTGCTGCTGATCCCCGGCCGCGAGGTGACGACGTTCCAGGGCCACGCCAACGTCTTCGGCCCGACGGCCTTCATCGACTTCCGGCTGGGCGACCCCAGCGTGCCGACGATCAAGGCCCTGCAGGACGCGGTGGCGGCGGCCGGCGGGGTGTTCTCGATCAACCACCCGAGCTCGCCCTCGGGCGAGCAGTGCATGGGCTGCGGCTGGACCGTTCCGGACACGGACTATGACCAGGTGCAGTCGATCGAGGTCGCCAACGGCGGCTCCCAGCGCGCCCAGGGCGGCGTCGAAGGTCCGCTGTTCGGGGTTCCGTTCTGGGAGGCCCAGCTGAACGCCGGCCACCGCATCACCGCCGTCGGCGGCAGCGACAACCACGACGCCGGCCTGACGCCCGACACGCCCGGGTCCGTGGGCCGGCCGACCACGGTGGTCCATGCTGAAGAGCTGTCGACGGCAGGGATTCTGGCGGGCGTGCGCGCGGGCCGGGTGTTCATCGATCTCGACGGGACCCGGGACCGGATGCTGGACTTCTCGGCCAGGTCCAAGGCGGGCGCGGCCGCGATGGGCGGCGTGCTGACCGCGCGCAAGGGCGAGGCGGTGGCGTTCACGGTGTCCGTGACCGGCGGCGAGATGGCGGGCGTCGAGGTGATCCGCGACGGGGCCAAGCTGCCGGTGGCGGTGGGGGCGAACGGGGCCTTCACCGTGAAGATGGGCGACAAGGCGTCGTGGGTGCGGCTGAACCTGCGGGATGCGCAGGGGCGGCTGCTGCTGATCGGGAATCCGATTTATTTGATCCCTCTTCCATAGGGAGAGGGAGGGGCCCGCCGCGTAGCGGCGGGAGGGTGAGGGGGTAGGAACGGTTGACGGCGGGCCGGCACGCCGGTCGAGGGTGTAACCCCTCATCCTCCCACGACTTCGGCGCGGGCCCCTCCTTCTCCCTCTGGGAGAAGGTTTTAGGAGACTTCCCCCGTCAGCTCCCGCCGCGCCTTGTCCAGTTCCTCGGCGTACCGCCGCGTCGCATAGGCTTCCGACAGGATCCCGATCACCTCGCGATTGCCGTCGATCACCGCCAGTTCGTCGGCCTGGGTGTGGTCGAAGGCGCGCATGACCTCCTTGATCGACTGGTCGGCCGTCAGGGCGGTGTCGGTGTACTGGGCCAGGGACGCGACGGCCTCCTCGCTCTCGTCGGGATGGGCGTAGGCCAGGGCGGTGCGGACGATGCCAGCGTAGCGGCCCGTGGCGTCCAGGGCCACCACCCGCTTGGTGGAGCCCAGCGGATAGCGGCGGCGGAACTCGGCCAGGGTGGCCTCGGCGGGGATGGTCTTGGTGTCCTTGCGCATCATCCGGCCGGCGGTCAGGGGGCGCATCCAGCTGACGTCGTGGGCGCTGCGGATGGTCTCGCCGCGCAGGTGCAGCCGCCAGGTCGAGAACGAGTAGCCGAACGTCTCGCGCACGATGGCGCTGGCGATCAGCGAGGCCACCAGGGCCGCGGCGGCCACGGTGAAGTCGCCGGTCGCCTCCAGCACCAGGAACGACATGGTGAAGGGGCCGCCGACGACCGCCACCCCGAACGCCCCCAGCCCGACCAGGGCCGCCACCGTCGGGTCCAGCGACGGCAGCCAGGGCACGAAGACGGTCAGGGCCGCGAAGATCTGGCCCACCAGCACGCCCAGGAACAGCGAGGCGAAGAACAGGCCGCCCCGGAAGCCGAAGCTCAGCGACACCACGCTGGCCAGGGCCTTCATGAAGAGCAGGATCACCAGCATCTTCAGGCCCAGGTCGGCGGTCAGGTTGACGTGCACCGCCCCGTGGCCGGCCGACAGGGTCTGGGGGGTGATCATCGCCATGGCCGCCAGGGCCAGGCCCCCGACCATGGGGCGGAAGGTCTTGGGCAGCTTGGTCTTGCCGACCAGGCCCTCGGCCGAGGCCACCAGCCGCATCAGGGCGATGCCGGCGAAGGCGCAGACCACGCCCAGCAGGGCGTAGAGGCCGTAGTCGAACCACGACTGCACCGCCGGGGTCGAGGTCTTCAGCAGATAGGGCAGGCCGCCCATCCGCCCGGCCACCAGCACCGCGGCCAGGGCGGCGGCGGCCACGGGGGCCAGGTTGGCGACGGTGTAGGCGCCGATGACGATCTCGAAGGCGTAGAAGGCCCCGGTCAGGGGCGCGCCGAAGGCGGCGGCGATGGCCGCGCCCGCGCCCGCCCCGACCAGGGTGCGCATGTCGGCCCGCCGCAGGTTCAGCCGTTGGCCGACGAACGAGGCGATGGCGGCGCCGGCCTGGGCGTAGGCGGCCTCCAGCCCGACGGAGGCGCCGACCCCGTTCGACAGCAGGGTCTGGCCGCAGATGAAGGTGCTGTCGCGGACCGACAGGTGGCCGCCGTGCAGGGCGTTGGCCTCGACCGGGTCGACGGCGGGCTTGGGGCGGTACTTCAGCCAGGCCCAGGTGGCCGCGCCCAGCACCAGGCCGCCGATCGGGATGGCCCACAGCCGCCAGGGGGCGATCACGCTCTGGGCGCTGAGCCGCTCGTCCATGTCGATGGCGAACAGCATCACCTGCAGGCCATGGGCCAGCTTGGCCTGCAGCACCGCCAGGGCCCCGGCGCCCGCCCCGATCAGGATGGCCACCGCGATCAGCCACAGCTCGCTGGACCGGATCCGCCGCCGCAGCCAGCTGAGCCAGCGGACGGAGGTGGTGGTCGGGAGGGACAGCTGCATGGGGCCTGGGGGTTCCGCGGGACCCGGCCATCTTAGGGGATGTGAGGGGCGGGGGAACCTTTGAAATCCGCTCATCCCGGCGAATGCCGGGACCCAGATGGAATGGCTTTGGAGCTGACGCCAAAAGCGCTGATCAGCCACATCGCCATCGGATCTGGGGCCCGGCATTCGCCGGGATGAGCGGGCCTTCGGTTAGGCGCGGGCGCCTTCATGTTCCAGCAGCCAGCGCTTGCGCTCCACCCCGCCGCCGTAGCCGGTCAGGGACCCGCCGGTTCCGATCACCCGGTGGCAGGGCACGACGACGGCGATCGGGTTGGCGCCGTTGGCCGCGCCCACCGCGCGCATCGCCGAGGGGCGGCCCAGCCGCTGGGCCAGGCCGGCATAGGTCGTCGTCTCGCCGGGCGGGATCTCGACCAGCGCGCGCCACATCCGGTGCTGGAAGTCCGTGCCGCCGATCGTCCAGGGAACGGTCCGCAGCGCCTCCAGCTCGCCGGCGAAATAGGCGGCCAGGCCATCGCGCACGGCCGCCGGCGCGGCGCCGGTCTCCACGGTCTGGCCGCGGTGGTGCAGGCGCAGGGCCCTGGCCAGGCGCTCGGGCTGGTCGTGGAATTCCAGCACCCGCAGGCGGCCTTCCGCGTCGGCGACCACGTCGATCTCGCCGATCGGGGTGGACAGCACGCTCAGTGTCAGGACCTCAGGCCGCACGCTTGACCTTCCGGATGGGCGGCGCGCCTTCGTCGGCCAGCGACGCCCATAGGTGCAGGGCGGCATAGGCCCGCCAGGGGCGCCAGGCCTCGGCCTGGGCCAGGAGTTCATCCGCCGTCGGACGAACCCCGTCGGGGTCAGCCAGGGCGCGCATCAGGGCGACGTCGGCGGCCGGGAAGGCGTCGGGTTCGCGCAGCTGGCGCATGGCGATGTACTGGGCCGTCCATTCGCCGATGCCGGGCAGGGCGCGCAGGCGGGCGACCATCTCGGCCAGGCCGGCGGTCGGCGACAGCAGGTTCGGATCGTCGGCGACGGCGGCGGCCATGCTCGACAGGCAGCGGATGCGCGCGCCGGGCATCTTCAGGCCCGACAGGTCGGCGGCGGCCAGGCGCTGGGGCGTCGGGAAGGCGTGGGTCAGGCCGGGCTCGGCCCAGGGGTCCGAGAGCGCCTCGCCATGCGAGGCCACCAGGTCGCCGGCCAGCTTGCGCGCCTGCACCACGGTGATCTGCTGGCCCAGGATCGCGCGCACGGCCAGCTCGAACCCGTCCCAGGCGCCGGGCACCCGCAGGCCGGGGCGCGCGGCGACCATCCGGGCCAGGCGCGGGTCGCGCGACAGCACCTCGCCGATGCCGACCGGGTCGGCCGACAGGTCGAACACCGCTCGCACCCGGGCCAGGATGCGGGGCAGGGCCGAGGGCTTGGGGAAGCGCACCGCCACGCTCAGACGGTCGCCGCCGATCGGCGTCACGGCGAGGGTCCCGGCCGCGCCGTCCAGGGCGATGGTCCGGCGGTAGACGTTGTCCCGCACCACCTCGACGCCGGGGATGGCGCGCATGGCCAGGAAGGCCAGCATGCCGTCCCAGTCGTAGGGCGGGCGATAGCGCAGGGTCAGGGAGATGGCTTCGCCGGGCGGAGCGGCCCCATGGGAAGAGGGGAGGACCTTGCGCCGGCGCAGGGCGGCGGGCGGCCGGTCGTACAGCTGCTGGAAGGTCTCGTTGAAGCGGCGCACGCTGCCGAAGCCGGCGGCCAGGGCCACCTCGCCCATCGGCAGGTCGGTCTCGTGGATCAACTGCTTGGCCAGCAGCACCCGCCGGGTCTGGGCTACCCCGACCGGCGTGGCGCCCAGATGCTGCAGGAACAGCCGCCGCAGCTGGCGGCCGCCGACGCCGACGCGCTCGGCCAGGGTCTCGACGTCCCCCTCATCGAGGGCGCCGGCCTCGATCAGGGCCAGGGCGCGGCTGACGGTGTTGGACGCCCCGTTCCAGGCCCCCAGCTGCGGCGAGGTCTCCGGGCGGCAACGCAGGCAGGCGCGGTAGCCGGCCTCCTGGGCCGAGGCGGCGGTGGCGTGGAAGGTGACGTTCCGGCGCAACGGCGTGCGGGCCGGGCACACCGGCCGGCAGTAGATGCCCGTCGTCTTCACGGCCACGAACAGCCGGCCGTCGAAGCGGGCGTCGCGGGTCTGGATGGCGCGGTAGCAAACGTCGGGGTCGAGGTCCATGCGCCCGATCATAGCCCCGGAAGGGGCGCCGTCTCGCGGTTTTCGGACGTCGTCATGGCGACGGGCGCGCGCCACCCGTCGTCGTTGCCATGCAGTGTTCCTCGCTTTGAGGTTTCAGTAGTGGAAACTGTCGGCTGCTCGACATTCGTTCATATAATTGTCTATTGTAAGTAATGTTCCTGAATGTGAAACGCGAAGTGCGACAAAATGCGCGTCAAAACTAGTCCAATACTTGTATCTTAACGGTCGATTAAGGGTGAAAATTACGACCTGATCAACCGCGATGATCGCCCAATAGGCCTCAAGTTCGGTCTGGGGCCATCCATCATGAAGTATCCTGTTCTCTGGGCGACGAGCGCGCTGATCGCCGTCGTCGCCGTCTCCGGTTTCGCCGTCGCCCGCCAGGAGCGCGGCGAGCCCGGCGTCAGCCTGGCCCACGACGTGGTCGCCGCGGCCAGCGCCTTCGAAACCTACACCCGCGGCGCGGGCTCGATCTCGGCCGCGTTCGAAAGCGGCGGCGGCGTCGCCGACGCCCTGGCCAAGGGCGCGGCCTATCAGCCCCAGCAGCTGGACGCGGGCATGATCGCCTACGGCGCCATCGCGGCGCTGCAGGAGCAGGCCTTCATCGACGGCGTCCGCCAGGCGGCCCGCGAGACCTCGGAGCAGGCGCTGATCGAGCGCCTTGAGGCCAATCCGGAGAGCGTCCTCGAGATCGACGGCGTCGGGGCCGCCGCCGGCCGGGCCCAGGCGGCCCTCCTCAAGCGCGGCGCGCCGCTGGGCGTCACGGGCAAGGCGGTCAAGAAGGCGGCCTACGACATCCAGCGCCAGGACTGGTCCAAGGGCACGATCGTCGACGCCGCCGGCCGCCTGGCCAAGGTCAAGGCGATCTCGGCCGCCTTCTTCATCCCCGGCGACGACGACGCGGGCCGGCTGATCCAGGCCGCCACCGCGCCGCGCGAGGGCGACGCCTTCAACGGCGGCGGCGAGGGCGGGGCGGCCTTCACCCCGGTGACGACGCGCGCCGCGGCCCTGGCGGCCCTGGCGGTGCTGGGCGCGGCCGGTGACGACGACGTCGACGGCCTGGACAAGGTCATGCACGACGAGCGCAGCGGCCAGTGCATGAAGATGGCCAAGCTGAACCTCTACCAGTGCCTGGCCGTCGCCGGTCCGCACTACGAGGACGTCTTCTGCCTGGGCCAGCACGCCCTGATCGACACCGCCCAGTGCGTCAACGAGGCGGCGGGCGGCGGGACGCTCCCGACGACGGCGCCCGGTCCGGCGGCCCGTCCGTCCCGCGGGTTCACGATCCCCGTGGCGGGTCAGGCGGTGGCGGCGATGTCGTCGCCGATCCCGGTCGGGAACTGAGGCGAATCCCGACGGGAGCGGCCGGACCGCTCCCGTCGGCGGTCCAGCCCGCCGCGGGCGCGGCGGTGCGCTCCGGGCTTTGAATACTGACGTTTGGAGAAATGTCGACTTTCCGACATAAGGTCATTCCCGTAGTGAACTAGGGTGAAGACCTTATTTTTAAGATTAACGCACCGGAGGCGTGTAGTAAAATAGTCCAATACATGAACCATGTCTCTCGCTATGGCGAAAATATTGGGGAATGCTCCAGTTGAGGGACGTTCAGTAGGGCTGAAGTTCGGCCTGGGGCTATCAAGATGAAACACCCTGTCATTTGGGCGACGAGCGCGCTTGTCGCCGTGGTCGCCGTGTCCGGTTTCGCGGTCGCTCGTCAGGAGCGGAGCGAACCCGGCGTCAGCCTTGCCCGCGACGTCGTCGCGGCGGCCAGCGCCTTCGAAACCTACACCCGGGGCGCGGGCGGCATCTCGGCGGCGTTCGCGGACGGCGGCGGCGTCTCCGAGGCCCTGGCCAAGGGCGCGGCCTACCAGCCCGAACAGCTGGACGCCGGGATGATCGCCTACGGGGCCATCGCGGCCCTGCAGGAGCCGGCCTTCATCGACGGCGTGCGGCGGGCCACCCGCGACACCCCGTCCGAGGTGCTGGCCGCCCGCCTGCAGGACGACCCCGAGAGCGTCCTCGACATCGAGGGCGTGGCGGCCGCCGCCAGCCGGGCCCAGGCGGCCCTGCTCAAGCGCGGCGCGCCGCTGGACGCCACCGGCAAGGCGGTGCGCAAGGCGGCCTACGACATCCAGCGCCAGGACTGGTCGAAGGGGGCGATCGTCGACAGCGCCGGCCGTCTGGCCAAGGTCAAGGCGATCTCGGCCGCCTTCTTCAATCCCGACGACCACGATACCGGCCGGCTGATCCAGGCGGCGACGGCGCCGCGCGAGGGGGGCGAGCGCACCTTCGGCGGCGGGGGCGAGGGCGGCGCGGCTTTCACGCCTGTGACCGTCCGGGCCGCGGCCCTGGCGGCCCTGGCCCTGCTGGGCGCGGCCGACGACGACCATGTCGGCGAGCTGGACAACGTCATGCACGAAGAGACCAGCGGCCAGTGCATGAAGATGGCCAAGCTGAACCTCTACCAGTGCCTGGCGGTGGCCGGTCCCCAGTACGAAGACGTCTTCTGCCTGGGACAGCACGCGCTCAGCGACACCGCCCAGTGCGTCAACGCCGCGGCGGGCGCGCCCCGGGCTCCGGCCACGCCGATCCCGACGGCCGCGCCGCGCCGCATGCCGGGCTTCACGATCCCGGTCGGCGGCCAGGCGGTGGCGTCGGTGGCGACGGTGGACGACGACCCCGACGGCGGGTGGGGCCCGGCGTCGGCGAAATAGCCGCCGGGGTCCGATAGCGGGAGGGGACGTCCAGAACTGAAGAAGGCCTCCCGGATCGCTCCGGGAGGCCTTCGCCGCTTGACCGCGTCGGGGGTGGCGCGGCTAGCGAATGCCGGGCACGTGCAGGGCGGCTTCCTTCTCGGCCTTCTGCTTGAAGACCAGGTCGCCGTACTTGCCGTACTCCATGCGGGCGATGGTGCGCTCGTGCACCTCGTCCGGGCCGTCGGCCAGGCGCAGGGTGCGGATGCCGGCATAGGCCTTGGCCAGGCCGAAGTCGGTGGTCACGCCGCCGCCGCCGTGGGCCTGGATGGCGTCGTCGATGATCTTCAGGGCCAGCCTGGGGGCGGCCACCTTGATCATCGCGATCTCCAGACGCGCCGACTTGTTGCCGGCCTTGTCCATCATGTCGGCGGCCTTGAGGCACAGCAGGCGGCACATCTCGATGTTGATGCGGGCCTCGGCGACGCGCTCCTCCCAGACCGAGTGGTCGGAGATGTACTTGCCGAAGGCCTTCCGGCTCATCAGCCGCTTGCACATCTTCTCCAGCGCCACCTCGGCCGTGCCGATGGTGCGCATGCAGTGGTGGATGCGGCCGGGGCCCAGGCGGCCCTGGGCGATCTCGAAGCCGCGGCCCTCGCCCAGCAGCAGGGCGTCCTGGATCGGCACGCGCACGTCCTTGAGGATCACCTCGGCGTGGCCGTGCGGGGCGTCGTCATAGCCGAACACCGGCAGCATGCGGACGATCTCGATGCCGGGGGCGTCCATCGGCACCAGCACCTGGCTCTGCTGCTGGTGGCGGCTGGCGTTGTCGGGATCGGTCTTGCCCATGACGATGGCGACCTTGCAGCGCGGATCGCCCACGCCCGAGCTCCACCACTTGCGGCCGTTGATCACATAGTGGTCGCCGTCGCGCTCGATGCGGGTCTCGATATTGGTGGCGTCCGAACTGGCCACCGCCGGTTCGGTCATCAGGAAGGCGCTGCGGATCTCGCCGTTCATCAGCGGGCGCAGCCAGCGCTCCTTCTGCTCCAGCGTGCCGTAACGCATCAGCACTTCCATGTTGCCGGTGTCCGGCGCCGAGCAGTTGAAGACCTCGGAGGCGAAGCCGATCTTGCCCAGCTGTTCGGCGATCAGGCTGTATTCGAGGTTGGTCAGCTGGACGCCCTCGAACTGGAAGGTGTCGTCGACGTGCGTCTGGCCGCTGTGCGGCGGCATGAAGAAGTTCCACAGGCCGGCGGCCTTGGCCTTGGCCTTCAGCTCCTCGACCACCTGGACGACCTTCCAGCGCTCGGCGCCCAGCACGTTCATCTCGGCCTCGTAGACCGGGACGGCGGGCTTGATGTGCTCTTCCATGAACGCGGTGACGCGGTCCAGGAACTGCCGCTGCGTGGGGGAGATGTCGAAATCCATGGCGCTTCCCGATCCCGTTCTTTTTCTGCGTGTCAAACAAGTGTTTGAACGCAAGCTAGCGCCGGTTGCCGTCCAGGGCAAGCTGGGAAAACCGATAGGGTCGGGGCCAGGAGCTACAGCACGTAGTTCACCGCGATCACCGGGGTCACCGAGGCGGTGACGTTGCGGCCGGCCGGGACGATGCGGGCGCCCATGATCACGCCCACGGCGGGGCTGAAATTGTACTCGACGGCCGGGGCCAGGATCAGGGCCTGGCTGACCGGCGAGCGGCGCGCGTAGGCGACGCCGGCGCCGTCCACGCCGCTGACCTTGGTCGAGGCGTCGCGCTGATAGGCCAGGTCCAGGGCCGCCACCCACTGGCGGGTGATGCTGTACTCGAAGGCCAGGTCCACGTTGAACGAGTCGCCCGGCTTGGCCCGGCCGTCGAAGCCCGTCGGCGTGCCGTAGACGCTGACGCCCTCGACGTCGGCGTGGCCCGAGACCGTGTAGGCGACGTTCAGGCGCGTGCGCAGGATGCGGCCGTTGGGCGTCCAGAAATAGGTCTGGGAATTGACCCCCAGGGTGGTGGCGTAGGCCCCGCTGCCGAAGCCGTCGTGCGGGCGGTCGTCCAGCCGGTCGTAGCGGCCGATGGGCAGGGTCTCCTGCAGCAGCACCGAGATCGTCGGGGTGCGGCCGCCTTCCTTCCACTGGGTCAGGCGGTACTGGCCCTGGACGGTGAAGTCGCCCAGCTGGACGCCCGAGCTGGAGCCGGCCTTGGTACGGGCGTAGCCGAAGCGCGGGATGACCCCGGCGGTGAAGGTGTCGGTGACGCCGTACAGCAGATAGGTCAGCGAGCCGAAGCCGTCGGCGTCCGGGACGTCGTGGCGCTTCCCCTCGCCGTCGATCGCGCCGTAGGGCTTGGCGTCGTAGAGATAGGGCTCGATCAGGGCGTGGCCCTTGGGCAGGGTCGAGGCGCCCGAGGCCAGGATCGGTCCGGTCCACCAGGCGTCGGACACGGCTTGGCGGGCGGCCGGCGCATCGGTCGCGAAGGCGGGGGCGGCCAGGGCCAGCGGACCCAGCAGCGCGGCGAGCCCGGCCGCGACCCGGCGTGGGTTGGAAGTCATCGGTCTCTCCCCGTGTGCGTCGCGGTCCAAGGCGGCCGCGCGTCGTCGTTAGGCGGTCAGGTGCGCGACCGCCGCCCGGAACTTGCGGCCTGTTGGTGTCAGGATGTGTCAGCAGCGTCGCGCCGCCCGCACTCTCCCCGCCGCCGCCCTGGGCGCAAAGAGCCAGACCGATGGAAAAGAGGGGCGCCAGATGCTTGCGCGGGGCCGCCGGTCGAGGCCATCCTGCCGGCCATGAACATCCAGATTCACCCCCTCGAAGGCCGCTACGTCCGGCTGGAACCGATCACCGCGGAGCTCCGCGCCGAGCTGAAGGGGGCGATCGACTGCGACCCCGAGAGCTGGGAGATCATGTCGACCAACGGCTGCGGCGAAGGCTTCGCCGACTGGTGGGGCGCGCTGAAGGGCGAGACCGAGCGCGGCGAGCGCATCGGCTACGCCATCCGCCGCCTGAGCGACGGCAAGGTGGTGGGCACCTCCAGCTACCTCAACATCCGCAAGCTGCATCGCGGGCTGGAGGTCGGCTCGACCTTCCTGCACCCCGACGCCCGCTCGGGCCCGATCAATCCGGAGTCCAAGCGGCTGCTGCTGGGTCATGCCTTCGACGCCGGCGCGATCCGGGTGGAGTTCATGGTCGACGTCCGCAACGCCCGCAGCCAGGCGGCGGTCGAGAAGCTGGGCGCCGACCGCGAGGGCGTGCTGCGCAACCACAAGATCACCTGGACCGGCCACGTGCGCGACACCGCCGTGTTCTCGATCACCGACGCCGACTGGCCGGGCGTGAAGCAGCGGCTGGATTTCCGGCTGCAGGAGACGTTCGCGTAGCTCCGCTCGTGATCCTGGGAACAAGTCCGAGGATGACGGTCTTATGGGGCGAACCTCGCCATTCCGCGCCCAATTGTCACAGTTCTGCGAAGAACGTTGATCTTTGAGGTAAAGATGGCGTTAGCTATCTTCACGTAAAGATTTCGCCAAGCTTTCGCGCGTAGTTTCCCGGCCCATGACGGCTATTGCGTGCTTGAGAATTCTGGTCGCCGGGACCGCCAGTCCGTTGGGCGAGGCGGGTCGGAACATCCCGGTCTCCCAGGTGGAAGCCGCCGCCGACCTGTACCTCAAGCATCGCTGGAAGGCCCCGCGCCGCTACGGCGCCGTCGCGCCCCTGGCCTTCGTGCTGGCCGACACCAAGGCCGAGAGCCTGGACCCGGTCGAGATGCAGACCCTGGCCGTCGAGCTGGAGGCCGGCCTGTTCCCGGACCGTCAGGCGGGCCAGGTCTGCCTGCTGACCTTCGAGGGCGACGAGACCTCGGTCCTGCAGTTCGCAGCCCTGTCCCAGGCGTCCCTGGCCAGCCTGATCGCCGGCCGCGGCTACGCCGGTCCGGCCGGCCACGTCCAGGTGATCACCGCCGCCGAGATCCGCGCCGTGCCCAGCGCGCCCAGCGAGGCCGTGGTCGACGAGCAACTGCAGGCCGCCCTGAACGAGACCGCGCCGGCCAAGGCCGCTCCGGCCGTCGCCGAGCCCGCGGCGGAAATCGTCGAGGCCGCCGAAGCCGTCGCCGACGCCGCG